>DATKQG010000011.1 GCA_035532835.1 Candidatus Dormiibacterota bacterium | reverse complement strand
CCGCCGGGCACGATGAACCGGGCGCCCGGCGTCGAACGAATCGCTGCCTGGAGTGCTGGAAGGCAACCACGGAGGAGAGCTTTCATGGGGCTTGAGGCGGCCGCGACGGGCGTGCTCCGTTATCGGAGGCCGTGGTATTGGTTGGTCGTCCTGCTCCTCGCGGCCGTTCTGGCCACGGGGTTCATCGCCGTGGACGCTCGCGCGCGGATCGCCCAGAGCCAGCGCCAGTTCGAGTCCTCGCAGTTGTTGCGCTTACATCTCATGGAACAGCGGATCGACGACTTCTTTGGAGATGCAATCCAACTGGCGACGACGGGGTCCGAAGCCTTGGCGCCCCAACGCGCCAATCTACGCCTGGTGCAACAGCTCGTATTAGGGCTTTATCGTTCGCACCGGAACTCCAGCGTTTATGGGCTCGGTGTCTTCTATGCGCCGTATGCCTTCGACGGGCGCACGCGCCTCGTAAGCGTGTACGATCACGCGGCGCGCCTCCCGCGAGCCGCGCTACCGGGCCCGCCACCGTCGCCCCAGGATCACCGGATGCCCGGCGGCATCGACGAAGTGCTCTGGCAAAACGACGGTTCGGATAAGGCCAATGATTACACGCGACTCTATTGGTACCGGGGCGCCGCTCACGCAAGCGGGTCGTTGACCTTCGCCGGCCCGTACTTCGAAAATGGACGCAGCTTCATCAGCACATTGAAAGCGGTCCGTCATAACGGCCGCCTAGTCGGCGTTATGGCGGTCGATACGCTCACCGTAACGTTTAAGGAGCTCATGGCATCGGCTTTGGATCGCGGCGACATCGGATACATTGAGGGCAGTGATCACGTGCGAACGCTGCTCGCAACCGCGCCCATGTCACGCGACGGTACCCCACGGATCGATCGTCAGCTTCCCCTACGATACACAGGAGCGATCCTCCACCTTTCAAGTGATGCGGCCCCGCTCTACGCCGCTCGCGCTCGCATCGTGTGGGGGAGCGTCGCCTTCGCGGGCGTCGTATGGTTTTTGGCCGGCTTGCTGGGTTTTGGAATGATTCGTCTCTGGCGTTCGCGTGAAGCGACGGTCGAGCGCGATATCGAGCAGGCCCGGCTGGAAAGCGTCATCGCCGTTGGCCGGCGCATCGAAATCGAGCTGCGTAAAACCGCCGAAACGGATGCCCTGACCGGGCTTCCCAACCGCTCGGCGTTTTGGGGGTTTGCGTCCGAAGCGATCGCGACAAGCCGTGACGCGATCGACTACGCCATCCTCTTCGTCGACCTCGATCATTTCAATATGATCAACGACACGCTGGGGCACTTAGCCGGCGACACGCTCCTCAAGCTCATTGCAGTCCGCTTACGCGAGGCGCTTCCCGCACAAGCATCGCTCTCGCGGCTCGGGGGCGATGAATTCGTCATACTCCTCTCTACCGATACTGCGGGTGCACCCGCCGTTGCCGAACACATCCTTGCGTGCCTGCGGGAGCCGATGGTGGTGACCGGCCGCGCTGTCTATACGACGGCGTCGATCGGCGTCGTCCTGGTCGATGCGAGCTATAGCCGGCCGGAAGAACTCCTGCGCGATGCCGACATCGCGATGTATCATGCCAAGCGAACGGGCCGAGCGAGATACGCCATCTTCGATACGGAAATGCGAGAGCGCGTGGCCGCGGAGTCCGCGTTGGAAAACGATCTGCACCACGCGATCGAGCACGACGAGTTCGTCGCGTACTACCAACCCATCGTCGATGTCGAATCGCGCGCCATCGTTTCGTTCGAAGCGCTCGCGCGCTGGAATCGGCCCGGCCACGGCGTTTTGCAAGCTGCGGATTTCATCGGTTACGCCGAATCGCATGGATTGATCTCGGCGATCGATGCCTCGATCCTCGATAGCGTCTGCCGAGACTCGGCCGCACTCTTTAGGCGCTTCCCAAATACGACGATTGCGATCAATGTTTCGGCGACGCAACTGACCACCACGAAACTCGCGAGCCAGGTTGCCGACGCGCTCCGAATCCATGCCGTTTCAACCGATCTTATTCGGCTCGAGATTACGGAAACCGCGGTGATGACCGACGCCTATCAGGCCCACGCCGCACTCGATCAACTGCATCGCAACGGCATCAAGATCATCGTCGACGATTTTGGAGCCGGCCACTCGTCGCTCGCGTACCTCCATCGATTGCCGATCGCCGGGCTCAAAATCGACCGCTCGTTCGTCGATCCGCTCGCGACCGACCGGCAAGCGGTGGCCATCGTTCGCAGCATCGTCGCGCTGGCAAAAACGCTGGGGTTTTACACGGTCGCGGAGGGCGTCGAAACGATCGAGCAATTCAACGTCCTGCGATCGCTCGGCGTGTCGTATGCGCAAGGGTTCTTGTTCTCGCCGGCAATCGAACTCTCGGAGTTGCTGGAGTTCGAGGCCCATGCAAGTTAGGCTACGCGAGGGGTTCCGCTAGCCGGTCCACGACGATATCGATACCATATCGAGCAAGATCGGCGGAATCGGATGGATCGATGACGGTATCTCCCGCCTCATCAGAATCGAGCACGTAGAGCAGCGACACCAGCGCTCCGTGCGATCGCAGCAACGGTGCGCCGGGACGATGGAGGCCGACCCGGTGCGCGCACTCGATACGCTTGGACATCACGTTCAACGCCTCGACCGGTCCGTCTTGGAGGTCGGCCGAAACCGCCCGCTCTCCGCGGAACGCGTAGGGCCGTAAAGCCTCGAGCGTTACGGCTTCGTCGTCGTCGAATCGCAGCACGCACCCGTTCCCGCTGACGACGACGATCGTACGATCGTATCCCGTAAAATCCGAAAACGGGCCGGCCCGTTCGATGCTCGCGAGCGAGACACGCCACGCAGGCTCGCTTCCCGGAGCGATCGCGATATCCAAGGTGGTACCGTAGCCGTTTTTCCATGGCGCGCGACGGTAGGCCGCGCGCGCTATACGCCGTATGGGCACTACCGTTGCAGAAAGCTCGTCAGCGCGGCCCGAGCCTCATCGCCGCGCAAAGCCTCGGCAAAAGCGCGAAACTCCTCGTCCATCGTCGTGCGAACCAGCTCGGCAAACGGTTCCTTGAGCATGCGTTTTGCATTGGCAACCGCCTTCGGCGGGAGCTTCGCTAATTGTTCGCACATCGAGAGGGCCGTCGCGTCGGTCTCTTCGTCGGCAACCACGCGCGTCGCGAGCCCAACGCGCATCGCTTCGTCGGCGCCGAACGTTTCGCTCGAGAGCAGCAGCCACCATGCCCGCAAGCGTCCCGCAATCAACGGCAGCAACACGCTCGAGCCGCCCTCGGGCACGAGGCCGAGTTTGGTGAACGGCATCGCCATCTTCACAGAATCGCCTAAGACGACCGCATCGCAATGCATCAACATGGTCGTGCCGATCCCGATCGCGGCGCCCCGTACGCCCGCGATAATCGGTTTCGGGCAGTCGCCGAGCGCGCGCAGGAAGCGCACCGGCGGAGGGTCGTCGCCCATTCCGCCGCTCGCGACGAAATCCGCGATGTCGTTGCCGGCGGTGAAATCGTTGCCGCCGAGCAGCGCGATCGCGCGTACGTCCGCATCGCGCGCGGCGTCGGCGATCGCTTCGGATAACGTCGCATACATCGCGGTGGTGAGGGCGTTTTTCTTTTCGGGGCGATTCAAGCGAATCGTCGCAACCGCACCCGTTTTGGCATAGAGAATCTGTTCGTTCATGACCACGGCAATCGTTGGAGCGGCGTCGACGAGCGCGCAAGGACTTCGTCGGGCACAAAGAAATCGGGGACGAGCGGCGAGGACGGGTCGTTTGCATAGGGCGCGAAATCGGTGATGCCCTCGGCGCGAAGCACTTCTTCGTCGATGAAGAAATTGCCGGTACAATCCGCGGCCGGCCGGCCGAGAATCGCTATCGCGGCGTCGGCGACGATTTCGGGCTTGCGTGAGAGCTTGGCCATACCGTCGCCACCGAGTACGTTCCGCACGGCGGCGGTATCGATCGCGGTCAACGGCCAGAGCGAGTTCACCGCGATGCCTTTGCTCTTGAATTCGGCCGCCATCCCGAGGGTACACATCGACATGCCGTATTTTGCCATCGTGTAGGCGACGTGTCCCGCAAACCAGCGCGGGTGCATGTCCAGCGGCGGCGCCATGTTGAGGATGTGCGGATTCGAGGCGTTCAACAGGTGCGGAATCGTCGCCTTGGAGCAGAGAAACGTGCCACGCGTGTTGATGCTGTGCATCAGGTCGTAGCGTTTCATATCCGTTTGCAGCGTCCCGGTCAGCGCGATGGCGCTCGCATTGTTGATGCATGCATCGATCCCGCCGAACCTCTCGACCGTTTTAGCGACCGCAGCCTCGACTTGTTCTTCGCTGCGAATGTCGCACTGGATCGGGAGCGCTCGGCCGCCCGCAGCCTCGATCTCCGCTGCCGCGGTGAAGATCGTGCCCGGGAGCTTCGGATGCGCCTGCGTCGTTTTTGCGACGATGGCGACATTAGCGCCGTCGCGAGCGGCCCGCAGGGCGATCGCCAAGCCGATGCCGCGGCTCGCACCGCTGATAAAGAGCGTCTTTCCACGCATTACGGTGCCTGGACCGGCGTCGAAGAAAGGCTCCAACCGCGAACGATGAATGAACGGTAACGTGCAACGATCATCACGTCTGCTTGTTCGCAACGGAGAAGCGATCCCTGCTTTGCGCACGCGCATCCGCACGCCGCTGGGGATCGACTTGCTGGTCGCGACCGATGGAGACGCGATCACCGCGAGCGATTTTGTCGCCCGAACTCGCGCGAAGAGCGAGCCCGCGCCGCATCCGCTATTGGCGCAGGTGCGCCTACAAGTAAACGCCTATTTCTCCCGGCGGCTCGATCGCTTCGACGTGCCGCTCGCCCTGGCGGGCACGCCGATGCAAGTGGCGATCTGGCGTTTCGTCGCGCAACTGCCGTTCGGCGAAACGATCTCGTATGCCGACGTCGGGCGAGCGCTGGGGTATCCGCGCGCGCACCGGGCCGTCGCTATGGCCATGGGCCGATCCCCATTCGATCTCTTCATCCCCGCACATCGCGTGGTCGGCGCCGACGGCCGCATCAAGGGCGCGGGCGTGGGCTCGACCCGCCGCGCTTTACTGCATTTCGAGGGCCTGTTCAGGGCCGTAGCAGATGACGCCATTCGATCATCGGGCCGATCCCCACGTTCCGGTCGGCCGCCTCGCCCGTCGCGATAAATCGCGCCGTGAAATTGAGCGTCCGCACGCCGAAAAGCCACTCGGTGCGGCGGTGATGCCAACCGAATGCAAGCGATGCGTCCAGTTCGGAGGCGCGTTCGTCCTTGTTCACCGGCGCCGTGACCCCGTCGCTATACAGAAAACGATCGACGCCGGCGAGGCTGGGCGCCACGCCAAGATACGCTTCGATAAAATGCCCGGGCGATCGCGTGGACCGGCGCGCGACGAGCGTGTAGCGCACGCCGGCTAACCGGGACGAAACGACTTGCTGAAGATTCGGCAGCGGAGTGCGCTGATTGATGATCGTCGTACCGATGCCGAGCCACACGTCGCGCCGCGCATCGAGCGCGGCCTCCACATCGCCGTTAAAGAGGCCTAGAGCCGGTGTTGCCTGGCCGTAAAAAGCCGATGCCCGTTGCGGCGCGCTCACAACCGGAATGCCTTCCAGATGGAGCGCGAAGCGCTTGGTGCCGGCGCCAATTTCGAGCAGCGGCGCGCCGCCGATACCGTGCTGCGTACCGGCAACGTCGCGATGCTGCCCCACGATCATCAGCCCCTGGACGCCGAAATAGGTCTGCGGAATCGGGCTAGCAGGGGTATCGGCAGAAGCACTGCCGGCGGCAGCGCAAAACAGCGCACATGCCACGAGTACGGAACGGATCACATTACCTCTTACTAGCGTCGAGCAGTACGATGCCTCGTTGGCCGGAGGAGCGAAGCGTCGAAAGTGCGCCCAGGGCCGCGCCGATGGGCGTATTGGGGTCGAGCGCTTCGCTCACCGTAAAGCCGGTCCGCGCCTTGGCTTGCGCGTCGATCGGGTCGCGAAATACGGCGGGGAGCATCTTGTATTTACCGATCAAGCTGATGAACGAGCCGGCTTTGGCATCGAGCTGGGCCGGATCGATCGCAATCACCACCACGGTATGACGCTTGCCCGCGATCGGTTTCTCGAACGACCCGAACGCTAAGCCGAGCGCGTTGGCACGCAGACGCGCTTCGTCGAGCGCGCTTCCCTTGAGAGCGACGGTGTAGCCTAGGGGCGGCATCCGGTCGATCGTATCGATCCACGATTCGAGTTGCGGGAGGGTCGCCGAGGTCTGCGCGATCACCTCATGCCCGGCGTACGACCCGGCGCCCTGGCCGTAGATGCTGCGCTGGTTTTGAGCGGTAGTTGCGCCGACCGTGGCATGCCAATCGCGCGTTGCGACGACGGCGCTACCGGCGTAGAGCGGAAAATCGACCGGATTCGTCGTCGCCGTTTCGGACGACGGGCTCGAGCCCGATGTCGTCGTCGATCCATGCGAACACGCGGTCAGCACCGCCAATACGACGGCGGCGTAGCGGAACTTCATCTACCCCTCCAAGATGTCGAACGAGGAACGCTGCCGCTTTCGAGGAGAAGCGCGCCAAGCCCCGTAAGCCCTTCGGTACTATGACGTTCGAAGAGTTTTGGCCGCGTTACCTCGCCGCTCACCGCGACCCGCGAACCCGGGCCTATCACGTCGCCGGGACGATCGCGGCAACCGCGATCGTTCTCGGAGCGATCGCGTTGCGCAAGCCGTGGCTGGCGGCCGTCGGCCTGGCCGCCGGGTACGGGCCGGCGTGGTACTCTCACGCTGCCATCGAGCACAACAAGCCCGAGACGTTCCGCGCGCCGCTTGCCTCCCTCCGGGGCGACTACCTGATGGCCTACCACGTGCTGCGCGGCAGCATCGACCGGGAGTACGCACGCATCGGAAAGGACTCGGCATGATCCGCAAAATCGCCGCTACCATAGCCCTCGCATCGTTCCTCTGCGCAGCACCGGCGCTCGCCATGCAATTGCACGCCACCGTCTTTGTCGACGCCTCGCAGACGGCGATGGTCGCGGCGGGCGACGATTTCTTCATCGCGCTTCCCTCGAACGTCACCACCGGGTATTCCTGGACAGCGAGCGGCTTCGACGGAAAGCTTCTCGCATACGAAGGCAACGTTTACCAACCGCCGCTCGGCGGTCTCCCCGGCGCGGGCGGGCAGCAGATCTTCGTCTTCCACGCGAATCGCACCGGCACGACGACGGTCACCTTCAACTACTCGCGCCCATTCGATAGTAATGCCGCGCCCGCAAAGAGCGCGACCTTCACGGTTACGGTTCAGTAGCATCGTGGAGCAGCGCCTTTCGTACGGGAGCTATCTGCGCATCGACGACCTACTCGCCTTGCAGCACCCGGTCTCGTCGCCTCCGCATCACGATGAAATGCTGTTCATCGTGATCCATCAGGTCTACGAATTGTGGTTCAAACAGGTGCTGCACGAAGTCGAAGCCGCGTGCCGGGCCTTGGATCGCGACGAACTCCACCGCGTGGCGAAGCATTTCAAACGCATCCACACGATTCAACGCCTGCTGGAGCAGCAAGTCGACATTCTGGAAACGATGACGCCGCAAGAGTTCAATCAATTTCGCGATCACCTCAACCCGGCGAGCGGCTTTCAGTCGATCCAATTTCGCGAGTTGGAGTTTCTGTGCGGCGTGCGCCGTTTGGAAACGCTGCAGCACATTACCATGAGCACGCCGGAGCGGGCGCGTCTGGATGCGCGCCTGCACGAACCTTCCCTCTACGAACGCCTCAAGCAGGCGCTCGCGCGCCGCGGGTTTGCCGTGGACGACGAGACGCAACTCGTCGAAAGCTTACGCACGATCTACGTCAACGAAGCCGGCCACTACGACCTGTACATGCTGCTCGAAGATCTGATCGAATTCGACGAACGTTTTCTGCTCTGGCGGGGGCGGCACGTGCGTATGGTCGAGCGCATGATCGGCCATAAGACCGGCACCGGCGGATCGTCCGGCGCCGAGTATTTGAAGCGCACGCTCGAGTATCGCTTCTTCCCCGCACTCTGGGAGGTGCGTTCGCATCTCGGCCAAGGAACCTACGCATGAGTTCGACGTTGACCCAGGCGCTGCGGCGCGAAGAATTTCCGATATTGCAGAGTTCGACATACCTGGTAAGCCATTCGATGGGCGCCGCGCCGCTCGGCGCCAAGGCGGCTTTAGACGACTATTGGAACGATTGGGCAACCGATGGCCCGGAAGCATGGGAGCGCTGGTTGCCGAAAATCGGCGAAATCGCCGACGGGATCGGGGCGATCATCGGCGCCGCGCCGGCGAGCGTGTTCCTCGGCCCGAACGTTTCGGTCTTACAAGCGGCAATCGCGACCTGCTTCAATTTTAAGGCCAAGCGCAACGAAGTGGTCTACGAGTCCCTGCAGTTTCCGTCGCTCACTTACGTGTGGCGCGAATGGGAGCGCTACGGTGCCACCGTGCAGATCGTCGATTCGGATGACGGGCGCACCATTCCGACCGAGCGTATTATCGCCTCGATCACCGAACGCACCGCGATCGCCGTGCTTTCGCACGCGTACTACGTCTCCGGCGCGGTTGCCGACGTGCGCGCGATCCAAGCGCACTGCCGCAAGGTCGGCGCCATCCTCTGCGTCGACGCCTATCAAACGACCGGCGTCTACCCATACGACGTGCAGGCGTGGGATCTGGACATGGTCACCGGCGGCTCGCATAAATGGCTGATGGGCGGCCCCGGCTGCGGGTTTCTGTACATCAAGCCCGCGCTACTCGACCGCTTTCTTCCAGCCGTGACCGGATGGATGGCGCACGCTTCGCCGTTCGCCTTCGAAGATGCGCCGATGCGCCACGCGCCGTCGATGTATCGCTTCGGCACGGGCACGCCGACGATTCCCGGCTACGTGGTCGCAAAACCGGGGCACGATCTCATCCGCTCGATCGGCGTGCCGCGCATTCGCGAACACAACGTCCGGCTCACGTCGATGATTGCCGAGATGGCGCTCGAGCGCAAACTCCGCGTCAATACGCCGCTCGAACCGGCCGCGCGTACCGGCTGGATCGGCATCGATTTCGAAGGCTCGCAACGCGTCAGCGAGCGATTGATCGCGGATCGCGTCTTTCTCGATTACCGCCCGGGATGCGGCCTGCGAGTGAGCCCCCACTTCTACACCACCGACGCCGAAATCGAAACGTTTTTCCGAACCTTGGACGAACATCGGCGCACATGACCTCCGCGTCCATGATCGTCGATCACCGCCGAGTGGGCGCCGCAGTGCGGCGCCTTTCTCTTCCGCTTGCCGTGCAAATGCTCGGCGATCAATTGCTGGGCATCGTCGATACGATCGCTATCGGCAGCCTCGGGGCCGTCGCACTTGCGGGCGTAACCGCGGCCACCACCGTTTTTTTTACCGTCATCATGACGCTGGGCGGGTTGTGGAGCGGCCTGGGCATCATCGCGGCGCAGCGCATCGGCGCGCACGACGTAGATGGCTTCGGCCGTACCGTCCGGGCAGGCTTCGTGATCCCCTGTATTGCGGCGATCGCACTAGCCATTGCCAGCACCTTCGCCGGCGTGCCCATCATCCACCTGATGATCGGATCGATGGCTTCCGCGCATGCCAGCGGCATCTATCTCGCGCTTCGCTGCGCGTCGCTGATTCCAATCAACATTTCCGCAACGCTAATCGTCGGATTAGGCGCCGCCGGTAATCGTAAACTCGGCATCTATCTGCTTGCCGTCATCAATCTCGTCCACATCCCGTTGTTGCTGATGCTCGCGCTTGGATGGTGGACGCATCATCCGTACGGCATCGTCGGAGCCGGCATCTCCACCCTCATCTCGGAAGCAATCGCCGCGATTTTCGCGGTCGTCTACACGGCACGCAAACCCATCTACCGCGTCTTTTCATCCATGACGCTCGACTGGAATCTTGCCGCGCGATGCGCGTGGCTCGGCTTGCCGGAATCGGTGTTCGGGCTGGCGATCGTCTCGCCGGATATCGCCATCGTCGCGATGCTCGCCCCGCTCGGTGCAGTAGCCATCGGCGGATTCAGAGCGCTCAACGTCGTGAGCGACCTCACGTTCGTCGTTCCCGGCCCGCTGCAGAGCGCAGCGCAAACGGTCATCGGGCAACGCTTAGGTGCCCGCGATGCCGAAGGCGCGCGCTGGTTTCTGCGCCGTTCGCTTCACCTGACGCTGTGGGTCACGTCGATCGCAGGCGTATTCGTCGCGATCTTTGCATGGCCGCTGGCATATCTCTTTACGCTCAACGCCGTCATCGCATCGGTTGCCGCGTTGCCGCTCGCCGTACACATGATCACGCTGCCGATCAAAGGCTGGGCGATGGTCTCGCTCTCACCGATCCGCGCTGCAGGCGACACGCAATTCTCGATGTTCGTGGGCATCCTGTGCGGCGTCTTGGTGCTACCGATTGCGTGGTTCTGCATCGAACGTTTGCACGTGGGATTATTCAGCATACCGATCGCGTGGATCGTCGCCTGGAGCGCGCGCGGCGCGCTCACGGCATGGCGGCTGCGCGACGACGCATGGAGCCGCGCCGAACCCCTTGCAGCGTAGGTGCTAGGCTCGACGTAAGCGGGCTCCTGAGAAGCCTCGGTGTTTCGGGGGACCGTTCGTCGGCGTGCATCCTGCACGCCTCCTACTCCTATGTTTTTGGGCAACGGCCAAAGGAAGTCGACATCCATGTCGATTGCCCAAAAATCACAGGTCCCCAGAAACACCGAGGCTTCTCAGGAGCCCGCTTACGCTAGACCGGATTCTCCAGCGAACCGCGGCCGTAACCGGCGTATGCTGCGAGCAAGAGGATGAACGCGTGCAGCGCAACGTCGTAGCCGTAGATCGGCGCGACTCCGAACAACGTATCGGTAATCGGAATCGAGCCCAGCACGACCAGAACGGCGTAGACCCACGTGACCGCGCGGCAGTACGTGACGGCCTTAGCGAACGTACGCGCCGCAATCAATCCCCAGATTCCGAAGATGACGTGCAGCCCGTCGTGCACTGCATTGACGGGGAAGAGATACGCGAGCATCCGATAAACGTGATCGAGCGTCACGACTTGCGCGTCGAACGGCATCGGCGCCGTGACGTAGGGTAAAAACCCCGCGATCCCCACAAGCAGAAGCAGCACGCCCAGGATGCGAGCGATCAGCGGTGCGTTCATGGCGGGAAGGTTACCCTCGCCTGCTAGGCCTTCCTTGCAGCGGGTACATGCCTGGGCCGGGCAATCATGCATCGGTCGCCGGTACGCACCCGTTCTTTAAGGGTAAGATGCGGAGGATGTACCTTCGATCGCTACGACAGGCGCAGCGCTGGGCTGCCTGGATGCAGGTCCTCCTGTTCGTGGCAGTGACCATCGTCCCGGCCCGCGCGTTCACCCTCCACGAGCGCCTCGTTCCAGAGCCGTTCGCCGAGATTGCCGTTCTGCTGTTCCATCAAGTCAGCAACCATCCGATCGAGAGCGCCCACGGAGTCGACCATGTCCAGAAGCCGTGGACGAGTCCCGCTGCCTTCGATCGCTTCCTCTCAGATCTAAAGAGCGACGGCTATCATGTGATTCCGCTCTCGCTGGCGCTCGATTTTTTCGAGGGCAAGGTCGATGCCGCGGCGCTCCCTCCGCATCCTGCGCTGCTCACTTTCGACGATGGGTTTCTCACCGCGCTGACGGTGGCCACGCCGATTCTGCGCAAGCACGGCGACGTTGCGACGATGTTCTTCGAAGGCCACGCAACCGACAATCCGGCAGTTCCAGGCCGATTAGGGCGCGCCGATCTCAAGCTTATGGCGAAATCGGGGATTTGGACGATTGAATCGCATGGATTCGCCGGACATAGCAACCTGCAAATCGATAGCAAGGGCACGCTCTCGCCGTATTGGTATGCCAACCTCGCGTGGCTGCCCGCGAAGCAGCGTTTTGAGACGAAGCCCGAGTTCGAAGCCCGCGTCCAGAGCGATTTGCTAAAGATGCGGACGATGTTCCAGCCGGTCATCGGAGCGTCGATCCGAGCCTTTGCGTTTCCGAGCGGAGAGTACGGGCAGAACGCCGCGCTTGCCCCGGGCGCCGATCCGAGCACGCGGATCGAAGCCGGGCACTCCAACGCTCTCGGGTTGAGCGCGCTGGTCATCGAAGCGCTCAAGAATGCGGGCTATCGGGCGGCCTTTGCGGTCTCGCTGCCGGGAGCGGCCCATTTCGCACAGCGCAGCGATTCAATTTGGGAGCTGCCGCGCCTGGGTGTCGGAGCGAATTTTCGTGAGAGCGAGCTTTCGGCATTGCTCGGAACGGGTGATGAGTACCCCGAGATCGCCGATGGGCGCTACGCCGACGTCGGTCCGATTTGCCCGCATAACGGCGGGCTGTTGGCGGCGGCAACCAATCGCCCAAGGATCTTTACCCTCAATCGCAACGGACGGGTACTTGGAAAGCAAGACTTCCCGGCGCTGATCGCCGATCGGCCCGGCGGCAGCGCCGCCATTTCGGGCCTAGCATGCGATGCCGCTCACATGTGGGCGGTTCAGCAGGCGGGCTTCGATCCGCATCCGCAACCCTATCTCGATGCCTTCGCCCTGGACGCCGGCGGAGCTACGCTCGTATCCCATACGCCACTCCCTAGCGCGATGAGCTGGCTGGTGGGCATAACCATGGACGCGGGCATCCTCTACGGAATAGACGACCATGGCTCGGTTTTCAACGTTACGACGAGGATGAAGCTCTTCGAACTCGATCCCTCGCTCGCGCAGATCACCCGGCAGAATCGTTTTGCCGGGCTCGCGACCCGTAAGGGACTGCTCTATTCCTTCGATCGCCGGGCAAAAACGGTTGTCGCATTCGAACCCACGGGAGCGATCGTCGATCGCATTCCCGTGAACGCCGCTCTGCACGACCTCACCTTCGACGGATCGACGCTCTATGCGAGCAATTGGCTACAGGCGCGACGCTCGCTGCACGTGTACGATCTGCTCGAAGGGAACCCTTAATGTGCCGCACCGTACTCCCTTGGCTGCTCGCCCTCATCGCTGCGACGAGCGCGTTCGCGCAGGCGGACCAGGCCGGGTACCTCTATACCTATGCGATCAACGAGAGCCGCTACGGCGACTTCGTCTACTCCGTCGACGCATACAAACCGGTCGGATCGCCGAACGCTCGCATTCGGCCGTTCGTCGACGTCTTCGGTAACGACGATTCAAAATCGGCCGGTGGATCCGTTCCGCGCATCTACTCCGACAACTACGCGGGTGGCGCGTTCGGTTTGCAGTACACCACGCCGGCCGGGCTACGCATTTTCGCGCAGGCCGGAGCGACGCATTCGATCGGGCCGATCGCATCGGTTCCTTCGGGCGGCGACGTACGCGGCGGCATCGAGCTCTATCGCGAATGGGGTGGCCCGAATAATCGTAAGCGCACGTACGGTAACTTCTACGGCAGCGGCACGTATTATAGCCGCTACCAAGATGCCGTGTTTTACAACCAACTCGAGACCGGACGCACCTCGGGCTCGGCAAAACGGCCGATCGACACCTACGTTCGCGGCGTACTCACCGCCGATAGTCATTCGTTCTACTACGACAATATCGCCGAGATCACCGCGGGAGTACGCTTCCATCCGTTTGGCCTGAAAGGCCCCTCGATAGCACTGGAAGAGGCGGCCGGCATCTACACGCGCGCGGCGCTACTGCCCATCGGCACCAATCGCAGCTACTTCGATTTCCGCCCGACGATTTCGTATGGGGTCAATATTTAATGCGATCGCCGCTCGAACTTGCTGCGGACGCCGCGAACGATGCGTTAGCACAGTTTGCGCTCGCGCACGTGCGCGTCTGGCTCGTGGAGCCTCCCGGCACCGGCGAGCCGATTCTCGCCGGGAGCGCAACGGCGCAGAGCAACATCGTATATGGCGGCCTGACCGCAAAGCAGATCGCCAGCTCGTTAGAAGTCGGCGCTTCGATGCTCCACGCAAAGCCGAGCGCGGATGCGCGCGAAGGCGCAATTCCGAACGGCGCGTATCTCGGCGTGCCGATTCTGGGCGATGGCGTGACCTACGGCTACGTCGAATGCTATAGCGACGGCGCGATCGGCTTCGCCGAAGCGGCGGCGATTGAGACGTGGGCCGCAGGCCTAGGCGCGGCCTTACTCTCCGGCAACCAAACTTCGGCGCTCGAGTCGCCCAAGCGCGGGCACGTGCTGATTGCCGACGACGACCCGGCGATTCGCAAATTACTGCAAACGCTGCTCTCGCGCAACGGCTTCACCGTCACGGCGGTATCCAACGGATTGCTCGCATTCGAAACCGCGCTGAAGATACGGCCCGACCTCATTCTGCTGGACTGGATGATGCCCATTCTCGACGGCCGCAGCGCCGCCCACAAGCTCAAGAACGACGAGCGCACGCGCCATATCCCGATCGTCATGCTCACGAGCCAAGCGCGCACCGAAGATAAGGTATCGGCGCTCGAAGCGGGCGCACAGGATTACATTACCAAGCCCTTCGATTCGCGCGAACTGGTCGCACGCATCGAGCAGCAGCTCCGTTGGCGCAAACTCCTTGCCGACGATGTCGTGTCGCCGCAGCCCACGGCGGGCACCCCCGCCGCAGCGGCTCCCGCGCAGGATCCTTACGTCGATGCAGCGCCGCCCGCCGACGGCAATTATTGGAACGCGGCCGTGCAAGCGCAGCAGCTCGGAAAGCTGCGCGAAGCGCTCACGCACTACGTCGCCGAAGCCGAACGCGCCGAAATCGCCAAGCAGTATCCCAGGGCCGCGATTGCCTTCCGCAACGCTTCGGCGGTAGCCGGCCAGCTACAAAATCTCGATCTCTCGAATAAATTTTTGCGTCTCGCGGGGAAGATGTATCTCTCCTGGGCAGAGACGTCGAACGACGGTAAGGCGATCCAAGACGCCTACGTGAATGCCGCTCGGTGCTTTCTTGCAGCCGGCAATCTGAAGCTGGCGCGCAAATCGGTTGAGATTGCCGAATCGATGCACTCGGTCATCTCCGACGATCAGCCGTCGAACCTGCGTTGATGCGCATCTGCCTGTTGACCGAAGGAACGTATCCATACGTTCGCGGCGGCGTCTCGACGTGGTGCCGCGATCTGATCGCCGGGCTCCCGGAGATGACGTTCGACGTGTACGCGCTGGTAGGAAATCCCGCGGCGCGGCTGGAGTACGAGCTTCCGAGCAACGTGCGCCGCGTGCTCAACATTCCGCTGTGGGGGCACGAGCGCCTGACCGAATACAATGCCGGCGACCTGCACAGCGCCGGGCATCGCTCGGTGCGGGCTTTGCGCCAAGAGTTCATCCCGATCTTTACGGCCTTCCTCGGCCAAGTCGTACGAGGAATGGATTACGGCGAACCCTACCAGTTAGTGGAGGCCATCGGCGCGCTCTATCGGTACTTCCGCCACAACGACTACGATTGGACCATGCGGCGCGAGGAGACGTGGACCGCCGCGCTCGAGCTCTTCCGCGCGCAGCCCTGGCACGCTCGGTTCATGAGTTCGCTCGAAGCGATCGAACTCGTTCGCTCGCTCTATCGCTACCTGCTGCCGCTCGCGATCGAACTCCCCGAATGCGACGTGATGCACACGAGCGTCGCCGGGCTCTGCTCGCTGGCCGCTATCGCGGCAAAGGCCGTGCATGGAACGCCGATGATCCTCACCGAGCACGGCGTCTATTTGCGCGAACGGGTGCTCTCGCTCGCGCGTGCCGGCTTTCCCGCCAGCGATCGTGCGATCAAGAAAAATTTGTTCTCCGCGATCGCACGCGCCGCGTATGCCGCCTCGGATATCATCGCGCCGGTCTGTTCCTACAACACCACGTGGGAAAAATACTACGGCGTCTCGGACGGGCGCGTGCGCGTGATCTATAACGGCGTCGACGAGCATCGCTTCGCCGACCGCGACATCTGGCCCGCCACGCCGACCGTCGGCGCGGTGCTGCGCATCGATCCGCTCAAGGATGTCGCAACCATGATCGCCAGCGCGACGCACGTGCGCGAACGCGTGCCCAACGTGCGGTACGAACTCTGGGGCCCCGTGCACGATCGCGACTACGATGCCTTCTGCCGAAGGCTCGTCGAGGAACTCGATCTCCAAGAAACCGTGTTCTTTATGGGATCCACGAAAGACCCGGCCGACGCCTACAGCAATGCCACCATCGTCGCGCTCTCGAGCATTTCGGAGGGTTTTCCCTACACGATTATCGAGGCGATGATGTGCGGCAAGGCCGTCGTTGCGACCGATGTCGGCGGCGTGCGCGAGGCGATCGACGATTGCGGAACCGTCGTTCCGCCCAAACGCCCCGAACGTCTCGCACAGGCGCTGATCCCCTATCTCACCGACCCGCAAGTCGCGCGCTCGGTCGGGAAACGCGCTCGCGAACGCGCGCTCGAGTTCTTCACGCAGAAGCGTTTCCTCGATAACTATCGCGCGCTCTACGCGCAGGTTGCGGCAAGCTCGCATATCCCCGAAGCGGCATCGCATGGATAACGCCGATTTCGAGCCGTTCGAGCGGCGCGCGCGCGAGATCGAGATCGCCGCGCGGAGCATCGTTTCGATCTGCCGCAGCGACGCATTCGGGCGCGGATGGCGGCCGAAAGGCATCGACGAAGTCGCGATTCTGCTGGAGTCACTCGGCTACTCGAACGACATCGTCGCCGAACTCTGGTATCCCGATCTCTTCGCCTTGGCCCGCGACGTCACCGAGCTGATCGATCAGTACGTGAGCGACGAGGAGCGCACCGAACAGCGCGACCTCTCGTGGTTCGTGGACGCCTGCCGCGACTATGCGATCGGGTCGCTCTATTCGGGGCCATGGATCATCGCGGTGATCGGGCTAGCCGTCTTCGGCGCTTCGCTGTGGTCGAGCCTCTCAACGCCGCTCCACCTCGCCACCGCAATCGCACTAGGAGTGTACGTCGCGCAATTGGTCAGCGGCTTCTACTCGCAGGCCATCGCGCGCCGGCTGACGTTTTATTTCCTACAAGATAACACCGGCCTGATGCGATGGACGTTCGAACGCTTCATCACGCTCGCCCTCGGCACGACGCTGGTGGCAGCGTTGCTGCTCTGGTTAGCGCTCCGCGCTGCGTACGGCAACCCGGATGCATGGCTGGCCGCGAGCTTCTGCGCCGGGAGCGCGCTCTTTCAGCTCTCGCTGGTTCCGCTCTACACGCTTCGGCGCTTCGCCTGGATTATCGCGATCGCAACGGTATCGACCCTCGTTACCGGCGTAACCTTCGTGCTGCTCTTCCACCGGCACGTCGACGTGCCGTGGGAACCGGCCACGCTCGCCGCGGAGATCGGCGCCATCGGCGCGCTCGTGCTTTTTGCGACCTATCGCTGGCTGGCCCGCGCCGCGGCAAGCGCGAGAAGCGACTTCGTTCCGCCCTCCTTGCGATCGATCACGGCTTCGACGCTCCCATATGCAACGTTCGGATTACTGTATTTCGCCTCGATTCTCTGCGATCGCATCTTCGCAGGCATCGCCGCCGCAGGCGGACACGGCTATGCGTATTCCGAGGTCTATGAATTGGGGGCGGACGTTGCGCTGCTGGCCGTGCTTCCCGTCACCGGCGTCGTCAACGTCATCCTAGAAGCACTGCCCAAACGCATCCTTGCCGGCGCGAGCAAGGGCATCGGCTCGACCGGAACGATGCAGGCGGGAATGTTTCGCTTCTATGGCCTAGGCGTGCTCGCTATTCTGGCTTCAACGCTCGCAGCGGTCGCATTAGGCGAGATCGTCGGAGCGCTGGTCGTTGCATCGCCCCATTTAGGCGGCGGCAATCCCGATTCGCTGCTCGTCCTCCGCTACGGTGTTGTCGGCTATGCGCTCATCATGCTGGGATTGCTCAACGCGCAGCTCCTGTTCTTCTTGAGCCGTCCGTTATGGCCGCTGCTCGGTAGCGCTATCGCGTGTGCCGCAAGTATCGCGTGGTGCAGCGTCGCGCTGATCCTCCACGCGCAACCCGGAGCCATGGTCGGCGGACTCGTCTGCGGAGCATTAGCATTCGTTATCGTCACCACGATCGCGGCAGCTTCGGCGATGCGCCGCTTCACCTACACGTACTACGCTGCATACTAGCGGGCAAGTGAACGACGCGGGCTACCCTGCCCGATTGGGGGACCGCTGTTGGATTTTACCTCCTGTAAAATCCAACGCTGCTACGTTTTTTGGGCAAAGCAAGCTTTGAAACACACCTCCTGTGTGGGCCCAAAAAATCGCAGCTCCCCCAATCGGGCAGGGTAGCCCGCGTCGTTCACTTGCCGGCCCGCGCCAGTTCGCCATCAAGGCCCGCGTGGATCCGGCCGTTCGTCGCGAGAATCGATGATGCGTCCAGCGCGGCGGTAGCTCCGCCGAGTTGCGTAACGCGGCCGCCGGCTTCGCGAACGATCAGCGTACCGGCTGCAACATCCCATGCGTGCAAATCGAACTCCCAAAAACCGTCGAAACGCCCGCAGGCGACGTAGGCGAGATCGAGTGCGGCCGAGCCGTCGCGCCGGACGGCTTGCGCCACCTGCGATATCGCCCCGAAGTGCGCGCCGTTGCGCGCGTAATCGGCGGGATGAAACCCGGTGCACACCATGGCATCGCCAACGGCGTCGATCGTGGAGACGCGGATGGGCTTGCCGTTTAACGTCGCCCCGCCTCCGCGCTCTGCCGCGAAGCATTCGTCGAGGGCGGGAGCGTAGATGGCGCCCGCCAGCAGTTCGCCCGCGCGTTCGTAGGCGATCGAAACGCAATAGATGGGGTAGCCGTGCGCGAAGTTGGTCGTACCGTCAAGCGGATCGATAATCCAGCGCTCGTCGCTACTACCCGGGCTCGCCCCGCTCTCCTCGGCCAATATGGCTGCATCCGGGTAGGCTTCCCGAATGCGGGCGATGACGATCGCTTCGCTCGCTCGATCGGCGCTCGTCACGATGTCGGCACGCCGGTCTTTCTGGCGGATATCGAGCGGCAAGCGACCGGCCTCGAGTAAGGCCGCGCCCGCTTCGCGCGCGGTCTCGATGGCGAGTCTCAACGGGTCGGGGTGCTTGCGATGTGCAATGCTCATGATATGTGGAGTATGCTTCGCCTCTTGGTCCTCGGAATCTGGGTCGGCGCGATGATCGGGTTCGCGTTTCTTTTTGCGCCGGCGGCGTTCGCCTACGTCGGCCCGACCCCCGCCTTCGCTGCGACGATCGCAGCCTGCGTCGGCTTGCTGACGCGCCTGGGGGACTGGTGCGGAATCGTTGCGGCCGGAATCACCGTCTTCGCGTATCTCGAAACGCGAAAGACCACAACGATCATCGTCGCCTGCATCGCGGTAGCCATTGCGTTTGGATTTGTCGAGACGGCCTGGATCGTTCCGCAGATGCAATCGACCCCGTTGCAGACTCCGGCTTACGACGCCCTGCACCAGCGCAGCAGCACGGTTTATTCCGTTATCGTCCTCGCCGCGCTGGTCGCGTTCGCGCTCTCCGCATGGAGGCCGCGAACGCGAGTTTAGTTCGGGATCAGCGTATAGGTCACGGTGACGACGTGGGCCGTGATCGTTTCGTTGCCGATGGCGATCCGGTAGTTCTGGATCAGATCGTACGGCGTCGAGCGGTTGGTTTCCGGAACCGTACCGACCAAGAGTCCGCCGCTCGTTGGGACAACCGCCATCGTGGTCTGACTAAAACCTATACCGGCCCCCTGCGTCGAGTTCGTACTGTCGATATCCGTCAGCATCTCATTGGTCGGCGTTCCGGTCGAATTCGTGGGATTGCTGTTCGCGCTCACCTGCAAGAGTAGATCGTGGCCGGGAGTCGTCGCGCCGGTGTAATAGACGCTCGCACGCACGACGTCGAGGAAATTGAATGCGGTATTGTTCGCGATGTTCCCAAAGTCGACGGTCGTGCCCGAGAAAGCGCACGGGTTACCGCAATTGACTACCGGCGTCGACCCGCCGGGCCCGGGGTTGCTCGGATCCACGATGATATCGAGGCCGATCTTGAACGACTCGCTGATTTCGTCGGCGCCCAGCCATGCCGCACCGGCGTTGCTTCCGTCCACCGTCGCCGGGAAGACGTAGCTATCGCTCTGCACTTCCGGATTGGCGGCGGTGAAGTTGGCGTAAATGGTGTCGCCGGGTTTGAAATTCGTGCATCCGTCGAGCGTGATCTGCCCGTTCGCTCCAGCGGTCGTCGGGTTGAACGTCTTGGTCGCGCTCGTATCAACCACGCAACCGCCGATACCGTCGGCCTGGCCGCCGGGCGCACTGAGGGTTACGCCGCCGCTCGCGATGTTGGTGATGTTCCACGTGTTTCCGCTCGGGTCGGTCGCGTTCTGATTGTTCACGTCCAGGCCCGGAATCGTGATGATCGTCGTGGAAATATTCGAGGTTTGGCTGGTGTTCTTCACCGCGTACTGATAAGTGTTCGGGCTGCCGCCGATCGTCGGGACGGTGTTCGTCGGCGTTACCACGCCGTTGACCTGATTGAACCAGATCGAAGCCGACTCGGGTGTGACCGTTAGCGAGAACGGTTGCCCGGCAGACCAGCCGCCGGCATCGGCGCCGTGAGCGTACATCTTCCACGTCTGCACACCGTTGGTATTGAAATTGGTGAACTGCATGTTCGAGATCGTCACCTTCGCCCCAGGACGCGCAGCGTTGATTTCTTGCGCGCCCGTACATGGCGGAGGCGACGGATAGGGATTCGTTAACGGCACGCCCGACGCACCGTTCGCCGTCGGCGGCCCGGCGTACGTGCCGTTGCTGGCCCCGTTGAACTGATTGGTGCAAAGCCCGAACCAGTACTGCGTCGCCGTCGCGCCATTTTTCTTGAACTGCCCGAGATAGCTCCAGCCCGCAGGTGTCACGCTTGGAGTAGAGCTCAGGGTGAGTCCGGTGCTCGGGGCTTCCAAAACGACGATATCGAGCGAATCGGGGTTGGGATCCACCGATGTCGAGGTGTTCTGCACTTGGGCTCCGAGCGTTGCCGTAGAACCCTGGCCTACCGTCGACGGCGAAAAATACGTCGTCATGTCGGAACCCACCAGCGAATACACTCCGAACGAGAGATTATCCAGCGTATTCAAGCCGTCCGGAGTCGTATTCGCCCCGGCAGCCGGCGTCATTGCGAACCATTGGTTGTTCGCGTAGGCCTGCATGGCGATATCTTGGAACGGAAAGCTCTGCAGCGTCATCGTCAGATCGAGATAGATGTAATCCGAGTTTCCGGCCTTTACGTTACCGTTGTTGAGGCAGATCCACTGGACGCTAAAATTGGCTGGGCAGGCGGCCACGAACCACGCGCCCGGAGTCGCACCGTCGAGTGCATAGATGCCCTGGTTCAAGTACAACGGCGGCAGCTCAATCGCCACCCGCGAAATAACATTCGTCCCGGTGTTTTTTATGGTAAACAGGGCGATGTCCTGATTGGAGGCGTTTTGGTTGGTGAGCGAGACGGGGACGTTGTACGGCGAATTGTTATTGTAATCGGCTTGCATAAACGGATTGAGGAAATAATGCGTACCGACGAACGGAGCGCTAAACGGCGGCCCGGGGTTTAGATTGTAGTTGCCTTGATTGAGCGAGCCGACGAGTTGAAACATCGCCGTGCCGCTCTCGGAAGCAGACGAGTTCCGGAAATACACCGGCTGCCATGCGAGAGCGCTCGTCGTATTCGACCAAGTAAGACCGTGTTGAGGAAATTCCGACGTTAGCGCCTGGCATGAGTTGCCGCACGTCGCTCCTGTCGAGCTAAAAAACGTGACGTTATTGAGATTGATATATGCGCCCGGAGCGAGGGTCGTGCTAGTGCTTGCCGGGTCGAGCTCAAGATTGCACTCGCCATTTTTTTGTTTCGTGGTTGCGCTGCACGTTACCGTCGCGTTCCACGTGTTACCACTAGAGTCGGTCGTGGTGGTCGAGCATAAGCCGCAGGGATTGGTGGCGCCGTTCACCACGGACATCATGATTCCGTTTCCGGTCGTGTTACTGACGTTAAAATCCGGTCCGGTAGTGAAAATGATCTTACTGAGATTATCGCCAAACCCGTTGTAAATTCCACCGCCGTTATTCGTAAAACGAATCCCTTCGGTGACCTGGCTATTCGGCGTGATGGCCACCGTGGAACCGAGCGTGCCGGCGTTGTTGAATTGCGTCGTCGTGGAGTAACCGAGTACCTGAAAACTCTGCGATGCCACGACGTCGTTGTTCGTCGTATCGTACAACTGGACCGTAAACGTGTGCGAGGGGTAGCTTCCGGGCTGCAGCATGTTGGTGTTGTCGAACGTAAAGACGTGGCTGCCGGCATTCCCGGCGATCGTCCCGGCAGCGGTCGAAAGCACCTGCCCTTGCGGGTCGCTGAGCGTCCACTTGTAATTCGAGCCGTTGCTCGCGCCGGAAATCGACGCACTCACGCCGGTCGCCGATTCATCGATGGGATTGTTACCGTCCCACGCAATGATAGTCGCCGGGGTCGGCGCCGGGATCGGCGCGGGGGATGGATTGATGTTTGCGCCGGTTCCATCCGCACGCGTGATCAATACCAAGCCGCTTGAGCCCGTCAGCGAAACCTGCACTTGTCCGAGTCGAACGCCCTGGGTAAGGTCGTAGACTTCGATCGAATAGATCCCCGATTTGAGCGTCGGGCCGATCGGCCACGTGACCGAAAGATTTCCTCCCGGAGCCTGGATGCCGGTCGATGCCGTCAGAGCGCATAGCTGGTTCGCGGGCGGCGTATATGGTGCGGGAAGCGGAGCCGGAGCGATAAAGACACAGTTCGGCGCTACCGACGTTTGCGTGATGCCGACGACGTAGTAGTCCGACTGCGAGACATTTTGAAGGTAAATATAGGCGTTGTTGCTGGTACCGGCATCGAATTGGTACGTCTCTTGCGAATGGAACGAGTCCTGATAGACCTTGATCGAGAACACCTGGCCTGCATTCACATAGATGATTGCCGCCCATTGCCCTTTCGTCACATCGTAGGTACCGAAAATGTACGTCCCGGCAGCACTCAGCGTCGTCGAACGCCCCGGGCCGTTCCCGCTACCGTGCGCTCCGCCGACCGCTGTGGCGCCGGCGTTTAGCTCGTTGCCGTTAGTTGAGAAAACGTAATAATCCTGATACGTGTCACCTGCAGGCATGCTCGCCGCATACCATTGCAAGGCACAACCTACGTTAAAATTATCGCCGAGCGCGCCTTGCGTAAAGCAGTTGGTGTTGGAAATATCGATGTACGCACCGTTAGCTGCCAGCGGATGCACGCGTGCGCGCGCCATCTTCGGCGTGACGGTGTTGAGCGTGCTTGCACGCGGCAGCATCGGTAGCCGCGACAGCGGAACCTTCGTGCCCGGCGGGACTACACCGATGTACTGTGAGTTCGAGGTGGAAACGCCCGGCGCGGAAGGCAGGCCGATCGGGCGGCCGATCGGAGGCATCGTCACCGTCACGGGCGGCATCGTGACGCGGACGATCGGCTCGTGCGGAGGTACCCCACGCACCTGCGCGAACGCCGTCGCGGCTAACGCGATGAAGGCGATGAGAACGAAGAGCCAGGCTCCGCGCAGATGACGCATCAGTAGTACACCGTGTAGATCGCGTTGGAACTATAGGAACCGGCCGGAACGCTAATCGGAACGCTGACCGTTAAGGAGACGCAATAGGTTTTCTTAAGCGTATTGGTATCGACCAGCGTCCACATGCTGCTGTCATCGGCGTAGACGGCAAACGGCGAAGATGTGGGATGAGGGGTCGCAAGGTAATTGTCGCGCCCGACGTCCTTTCCAGGAAAGGTCGATCCGTAAAAGTCGGTCCCCAAGCCATCCTTGAGCTGCCAATAGGTTTGGGTCGTATCGACGGTGACGTGGTACGCGCACGGAACCGTGATGCTTTGTCCGGCGGCGACGTTCACCGTCACCAGGCTCTGATCGCTGTACAGCAGGGTTGCCAAGGGGTTTGGAGAGACCTCAGCCTCCACTTTTACCGCCCTCTGGCTGCCTTGGGCGACGAGCATCGAGGTCCGTTCGAAATGCAGGCTCTCCGCATGAAACGACGTTTTGCCGGTCGCGCCGGCGAGCGCGAGCGTGCCAAAGACCCCTCCCGATGCCGCGTTCGGCGCGTGCAGATTGACGGCAAGCGGCGGAGCGACGTTGACCACGATCGTCACGCCGATCTGGTCGCGCTGCTGAACGAAGAGCGCTTGTACGGCTACGGGAAGCAATGCCAATATCGCAAAAGCGATGAGCATCCGCCGCATAACGATCGTCATTTAGGCACCACCGTATAGACGATCCAAACGTAGTACAGGCCGCTGGTTGCTGTCGGCGGCACCTTCATCTGGTAGTCGTAGTAGAAGTCGCCCGTCGCGGCCGCATCGGCGGCAATCGGGGAGGGATAGGTCGTGTACGAAATCGACGGCGTCGTGAATTGCCCGTTACCGGTAACCGCACCGGCGGTCCGATAGAACGGCAGTCCGGGCGAGAAGCCGGTGTTGCTATCCGCCGGAGAGCCGCTGGTTGAGTTGACGTAGTAGAGCGTTTGGTTGAGCGTCTGCGTCGAGCTATCTACCGTGTTAAAGAAATCCGCGGCGCCTTCGCCGTACAGATCAAATCCGGTCGAAGAGTTGGTGACGACGTTCACGTGCGCCGCATACTTATACAGATACGTGTTGCCGGCCAGCACCGAGCCGAAATCGATCGGCGTCCCGGGGCCGGTTGCGTCGGGTCCGTGCGTAGGTGCGGGTTGCGTACCGAACACCGCCTTGACCGAGCCGTAGCCGGTCGCGTAATTGCTCGTTAGCGTGACGTTGACGATCGCTTGCGCCTGCCACTTGATCGTGACCGGGCTTGAGGGAGCGGCTGCGCGGGCGGGGCCGAGCGCAGCGAGCGCTGCCAAAAGGGCGCCTCCTACTGCTATCGACCGCCGAGTAAACCTTTTCATCTGCGCTTCCTATACACTCCCTGTTCCACGCAAGCTCCATCCTGCGTGGTGTGCGGCTAATGAACTTCGAAGTTGATCTCGCCGCCGGTTTCGTTTTTTCCGCCGTAGTCGATCGTGGCGATGGCCTGATACGAGCCGGGTGGAAGGGCTTTACCCCGCACCTCGACATCGCGCTCGCCGCCGCGTTCTACCAATAAGTTGTCCGGCATCGCGGTTTGGTATACCGATGCACCGTTTTTCTGTACCGTTATTTGGCCGCGCAGATAGACGTGCGCGTTTCCGGTATTTTTGAAGAGCACCCGGAAGATCTGGCCATCTGGCGTCTTCGCGCTCGTCATCTTGACGATCGCTCCTTCAATCTTGACCGTGCCCGGAATCGTTTCGTAAATCTTTGAGGCCACGCGAACGGAGAATGCTACGTTCTGTCCGGGTTTGCGTTCCGGCCGGGTTTGGAAGAAAATGATGCCGGCGTATTCGCCCGTGAGATGTTGGTTGGACGGAATGGCCAGCGTCAATTGAACTTGCTGCGAGGTTCCGGGAGCGATATCGAATTCACGGGGGCGAATCGCGGCCCACTTCAAGAGCGAGTACGGTCGCGAACCAACCTTGCCGAATTCGTAGTTGCCGCTTTGCGAGAGGCCGAAATCCACCATGGTCGCCTGCACGTGCGTCGAGGAGAAGTTGGAGTTCTGAACGGTGACCGGTACGTTGTAGGTCGTCCCCAAGGGGATCGAGACTTCGAACTTGCCGGGTGTCACCGAGAGCCCTAGTCCGACCGAACCGGCCGGGGTTGGGATCAGTGCCGCCACCGCCAGCAGGCCAACTAGTACGGCAATGCGTCGTGTCTGCATCATGTCGGCCTCTTCGCCATGGGGCCGCAAGCGGCCCCGTGACAAAGCGGTACGTTACCCTTCAGAGACTAGTTGAGGGCCATCGTGTAGGTGACGACGCCCGAGTTTGCGCCGGTCGGCGCGTTCGGAGCGATCACGAGTTCGACGTCGGCGCCGAAGTTTGCGCCGGCGGTCGAGGCTGCGCTCGTGTACAGGGCCTGCGTCGTTCCCCAGATGGTCGTGTTACCTGCGCCGCAAGAAGTACCGCTGGCCGTCGTCGTGACGATCGACGTTACCGAAGCATTCGTCGTGCGCGTGCTTTGGGCAACCGCGCCCGTATTGCTGTACGTGCCGTTGGGCAGGAGACACAGCATGTAGCTGCCGGGACTCGTAGGTGCGGTCGTCTCTTGAACGTTGACGGCGTATCCGAGCGTATCGTTCGTCGCGACGGCGGCATTGATGCCGTTGTCGTAGAGGCAATCGACGTACTTCGCCGAGTCCGGGGTGACGTTGCCGAAGTTCACGGTCGAAGCAACTTCGCTGCCGGCGCCGGCAGCCGTGCATCCGGCGCTGGCTGCGCCGCCGTTGGTGTTCTGAAAGATCGCCGGGGCGCCGAGGCCCTGGGCGCCGGTCGCCGAGTAGTTGGTCGTCAGGGTCATCGTGGCGATCGATTGGGTGTTCCACTTGATCGTGACCGTTCCGGTCGGGTTAGCCGCATACGCGGGTGCCACTGTGGTGGCGAGCACTGCTGCAAAGGATGCGAGTGCTGCAAATTTCTTAATGTTCATCGTCCTTATTTCACCATGCGCGAGAGTGCCATCCGTGGCAAAGTTCTAAAGCGGGTTACATTAAACTTATCGGCAAGCGCGAGCCCTTGGTTAGCAGTACTCCGTGCAGAGGGCGTAAAGAAATACGCAGGCTGAATGTAAAGATGCGCCCGACCACGGGTTTGCCCAGAATCGTCGTGGTGCCGTCCTGCCACTCGATGCGATCGCCTTCCCGCACGTCCACCAGGAAGCGCGCGCGGACGCGAACGTACTGGCCGACGATCGCATTAGCAGGCTGCACCTGCAAGATCGCAATCGGCATCTTTGGATCGACGACGAGTTTCGCCGAGGCCGGCTTGGTCCCGGACCCGACCGTCGCCGCGATGGTGTACGTTCCCGCCTTCGCGGTAGCGGGCACGATGACGTCCCCCACCCACGCGCTGCGGCGATCGTCGTACACGAGGTCGCGCAATGCTCCGAAGGCCTCGAGCCGGACGCGTTCGGCGCTCTTGGGAGCGTCGACGCTGACGCTCGCGATGCCGTGTGGCGGAAGGCGCTGCTCGCTCAACTGCACCTGCGCGGGCGCCGAAGCGGTCGCGCCGCTTCCGAGGAACGAGAACACCACCTTCTTCTGCGCATGCCCAACCAAGAAACGCAGCCCGTGATAGTGCTCCTCGGATCCCAGCGCGACCGGCACGCTATCCGGCGTAGCGCCCGTTCCATCGGGAAGCGTCTCCGGATCGACGGAGACGGTGTAATCGCCCGGCGGAAGGTTGTCGATGATGAAGTCGCCGCCGTCGTCCACGATCGCCGCATGTTCGCCGGGCTCCGCTACGACGTAGGCGTTGGGCACGGGGCCGGTCATGTTCTCCGAGGCGAGTTCCGGAGCGAACATGATCGAACCGGAGATCGATCCTAGCGGCTCGGCATCGAAGTTGAGCGGCGTGTAGACGCCATCGTGCACCTGAACCACCTCCGTTTCGGAGGCTTTGCTGAACGACGCGAAGGCGGGAACCGACTGCGGCACGATGGTGACCGTGTGCTTGCCGGGGCGAAGCCGCCCGAAGCCGTACGCTCCGGCGCCGTCGGTCTGCGAGTAGGCGCCCCCGTCCACGCGGAGCAGGACGTTGGGCAGCGGAACGATCGCGCCGGTATCGTCGCGGCCGTAGACGTGCCCGCTGATGCCGCCGAAGTTCCCGACCTGGAAGATAACCTGCGCGGTTTGGCCGCCCAGGACGCTGATGGTTGCGATGGGTTGGTCGGCGGTCACCCCGCGCGGGAGCGACGAATTCTCGATCCGCAATTGGTGCTGACCCGGCGTGACGAACGAGAATTGGAAGCCGCCGGTTACATCGGTGCGTTGAATCGTCTGGTTGTCGAGCACGATCAGGATATTGCTCACGCCGCTGCTCGCGAGGCCGGCGAAGCTCGCATTCGTGCCCGCGTCCGTAAGCACTTTGCCGACGATCGTTGCCGGAAGCCGCGCGTCGCTCCGGCCGGTGACGATGCTGTTTCCGTAGCTGAACGGCGCGTTGATCTGAAAGCTGAACGTTCGCGATTTGCCGTTGGCCGCCGGGTTGAGCGGGTCGCGCAGCGTCTGATATCCGATCGAGGTTTGGACCGAGATCACCGGAGATATTTGACGCGTCACGGTAAAGAGCGGATTGGTCTGCACCGCCGCGGATTGCGCGCTGTACGTGTGCGAGAACGTCTCCGAGAGCCCGAGCGAGGTGCGTCCCCACGTCCGCGTCGCGTTGAAACCTTCGGACGCAATAGTCGTGCGCCCGTAGAGTTGCGAGATCTGCCGATAGGCCTGATACGAAGCGCCGAACGTGATCGAGCCGAGCGGCTCCTCGAGCGACGCATTGAAGCCCGAGCTGCCGACGTCCCCGCCGAAAGATTGGGTCGTGCGCGAAGCCTGCGATCCGAGCAGCAAAAATCCATGGCCGAGGTTCGCCGAAAACTGCCCGATCGCGGTCCCGATCCACTGCGAGGTAAGCCCGGAGCCCCCCGTATTCTGCGATTGCAGGCTGACCGTATATTGGCCGAAGCGCGCCGGGCCGCCGTAGGTCATCGATTCCTGGCGGTTCGTCGATGCTCCGCCGAGCGTATTCCCGATCCGCTCGCGGCTGATGTCGAACGAAAAATTCTGCAGCGTCGCGTTTTTGTGATATCCGAAATCTTCGTAATCGTCCCCGTAGATCTCCCCATTACCGAACGCAACGAAGTTGTTGGACACGTGGCGCAGGATCGCGGTCACGTACGTGTTCGTGCCGCCGTCATCCAAACGCAGTTGATAGGTGAGGCCGGAGGCATTCGCGTCGCCCCCCTGCCGGTGTTGCGCCGCGGCCTCGCCGGTGAGGGTCAACGGCCCTCGAGACGCCGCCCCGCCCAAAATCGCGGTCACCGATTTTCCGGTTTCCAGCCCGTTCGCGAAGGCCAAGCCGGCTTCGTAGAGCGCGCCGTTCCCGAGGTGGCGGATGCGAACGCCGTAGAGCGGCACCGTCTCCGAGAGCGCCCCGATCGCCGGGCCTTCATAAAAGGTGGCGTCGCCGGCCGGCAGGGGCACGATCATGAACGGGCCCCGCTGCGTTCCGCCCGCCGGGATCTGCCCGAAGAGCGTCAGCACCTGCGAGCCGTATCCAATCGCGTACTTCGGGGTCGAAAAAATCGCCTGTACCAAGCCGAGCTGCGTCCCCTGGCTGCCGAACCCGAGCGGCAGCTTGATGTCGGTCATCGTGCTTCCGGTGCGCCGAGTCAGCTCGGCAAGCATCCCCACCGACTCTTGGGCGAGCGACTGATTCGTCGTGAACGTGGAGCCGATGAACTCCGACGGGCTGGCGCTCGGGGATGGGCTGGCCACGCCGAAGGGACTGTATTGCGTCGAGCTGATGGAACGCGAGCCGAACGAAAGGCTGCCCGAAAGGCCGAACTCGAGGGGTCCGCCCCGCGTAGCCCGGTAGGCCTTCGGCGTGGGGGTCGCATTCGGGAGCACGATGCCTCCGGGCGCGGGCGACGGCGAAGGCGATGGGCTCGGCGATGGGCTGGCGACCGGAACGATCGCCACAGTCGAGGCAAACGAGCGAACAAGGCGATCGACGGGTGCCATGATGGCGGCATAGGCGGGGGTACGAAAAGCGGCCGCATAGAGTAACCCTATCAGCATCGTTCCCGCACCAAGACACTGGAGCAGACGGCCGACCAAGCGGCGCCTACGCCGGACCACGCAACTTCCCATCTTCTATAAGTGGGTTTCGACGCTCCGGCCGAGCGTCTTAACGGGAGCCTTACGGGGTTATCGCAAACTTTTCCAGCCGTAGCGCCGATAGTAGGACTACAAGGGACTGTTTCAAGGAGGAAACCGCCTTTTCCATGGATGTGCTGGGGAGCTCGGGATTGATTCTACGGAATCTCTCTCTGGTTCAAAATAATTTAGGTACGGACGCTCACACGCTAGCAACAGGCTTGCGTGTGAATTCTGCTGCCGATGACCCCAGCGGTTACGCGATCGCGCAAACGATCCAATCCAAGATCAACGGGCTGCAGCAGTCGGTGCAGAGCGTCCAGACGGCAAACAACTTGCTCGACGTCGTGGACGGCGCACTCAGCAACGTCGAAATGATCCTCCAGCGCATCCGATCGCTCATCGTTGAGTCGCGCAGCGATATCAACTCGCTGAACGATGTCCAAAACATCCAAACGGAAATCGATCAGCTGCTGCTCGAAATCAACAAGATTTCGCAGAACACCACGTTCAACGGCCTCTCACTGCTTAGCGGCAAATACGATACGGGCCAGGGAATTTCCAGCGTTCCGTACGGCGCGACGCAAGTGGACAATCTCATCCTCGCGCCGGGCGGTTATGCCGGCACGTCCACGGTCGTCGATTCGCAACTCCCCGGATACGGTTCGGGCCCCGGCCCGCTCGTTGTCCCGGGCGATGGGACCCCGGGGTCGCCGGGCGTTCCACCGGTCGGTTCGTTTACACCGGCTCTGATGATTTTTCAAGTTCTTAGCTACAGCGCCAACCAGATCGATCCGAACACCGGCATCAACGTTGGGCCCGGCGTGCTCGTGCAATTCACCGCGTACAGTAAATCGCCGTCGATGGGTGCCGCGCCGACCTTTATCGATCAAGAAGCCGTCCCGATCAATTCGGGCCCGATTACATCATCGTACGCCACGCCGGGCTCCTATACGAGCGGCGGCGGAGCTCCGGGCGCAAGCCTCTTCAACTTCACGATCGCGAATCTCACCCAAGCGGATGTGGGCGCGACGATCGCGTTCATCAGTACGGACGGTACGCCCACCAATCCGAGTGGCCAAGCGCTCAGCGTCAACGACGGCGGCCAAGAAGGTACGATCGTCCCGATCGACATTCCGTCGGTCAGCACGAACGCGCTCAACATCAGCGACATCTCCGTACTGCCGACCGCCGATGTGAACCTTTACAACCAAATCATCGGGCAGAATTCCAGCAACGTCGTCCCGGCCGGCGATGCGGAAATTCGCGTCGATGCCGCGCTGCAACAAGTCAACGCGGTGCGCGCGGTGGTCGGAGCGCAGGCGGTTTCGCTGCAAGAAGACGGCGCCAACGATTCGGTTGCCGCCCTCAACCTGACGACGACGGTCAGCAACATTCGCGACGCGAATATCGGCGCGACGGTCACCGATTTCACCAAGCAGCAAATCCTCACGCAGGTCGGTAGCAAGCTGCTCGCGCAGATCGAAGTCTCGGCCTCGGGGCTCACCAACCTCCTCATCGGATCCTTCGGCGGCGGCGGGGCAAGCCTCAAGGGTTGACGCGGGCGCCTATACTAAGAAGTAGATACCTCGCTAGGTGAGGCGTCCACGCGATACATAGGCCGCTGCCCGGAAACGTCGAGAGACGCCAAGTGGGTAGACCAGACTGCGCCGACTTAAGGCGGTGTCTAACGCGGCTGAGGACCTCTCCCCAATGGGAATTCTCTACGATGCGTGGTGCCAAAGCTGTGTGCGATTGAGGTAGGGTCGTAGCGGCTGCATCTTTCCTCATTCACACCGGGCGCCAGGCGGGGCGTGCCGGTATTTTTATGCGTCGAAGTGGAGAGGAGGTGCCCGGCCATGTCGTTTCAAGAGGGATTCATCTCCGAACTCGTGGGGCGAAAGGCGACGATCGACGATCTGCCGATCGGCCGGGTCGCCGATTTTCTCGTCAGCCAGCCCGACGCAGTTTTTCCGCATATCGACGGCTTAGTCATCAAGACATCCCAGGGCCCCCGCTACGCGCCGATGGAGAGCGTCATCGATGTCGACGCCGACGGCTGCGTTGCCCTGCGTTTAGCGCCCAAAGAGCCGGCCCCACCCGACGTCGACTCGCTCTATCTGGTAGCCGACCTCCTGGACAAGCAGATCGTCGACGTCGATGGCCGTAAGGTCGTGCGCATCAACGATATCGAGGTGGCGAACGCCGGCGGCGCGCTCCGCGTGGTTGCCGCCGACGTCGGCGTCGCCGGGCTGCTCCGGCGCTTGGGGCTCAAGGCTTTCGGCAAGCGCTTCACGCCGGGAATCTACCGTTCGGTCCCGCGTTCGATGATCGCGTGGGATTCTGTCGCGCCCATTCGCGACGCCAACCCCTCGCAAGTCAATCTTTCGGTGAAAGAGAGCAAGCTCGCACGGCTGCACCCCTCCGAACTCGCCGAGATCATCAGCGATCTCTCCAAGCGCGAAGCCGCCGCCGTCGTAAGCCAGCTCGATGACGAGACCGCCGCCGACGCCTTCGAACATCTCGACGCCGAAACGCAGCGCTCCCTGATCGAAGACATCGGCACCGAACGCGCCGCCGACATCATCGAGGAGATGGATTCCGACGATGCGGCCGATTTGCTCGCCGAACTCCCGAAGGAGCAGCAGAGCCTCTTGCTCGCGGAGATGAGCGACTACACCGCGGACGAACTGCGCGAACTCGTCAAATACGCCGAAGACTCCGCCGGCGGTTTGATGACGACCGATTACGTGTGGATCTACCCGCATCGCACGACCGAAGCGACGATCCGCAAGATCCGCGAAATCGCGCCGAAATCGGAATTCATCTACTATCTCTACGTCGTGGATAAAGACGACACGCTACTGGGCGTGCTGAGCTTGCGCGCGCTCCTGCTCGCGCTACCTACGGCATTCATCGAGCGCATCATGAATACCGACCTCATCTCCGTGCACCCCAATATGCACGCCGACGACGTTGCCGCCACCATCGCCAAATACGATCTTCTCGCGGTCCCGGTCACCGATCCCAACGGGAAAATGCTCGGAATCGTCACCGTCGACGATGCCATCGATCAACTGATGCCCGACGACGCCATCAAGCGTCTACCACGCATCACACGCCATCGCGCGGCGCATAACCACGAGCACAACGGCTCTCAGCAATGAAGCAACCGACGAACACCTCCGCGCTTGGAATGCGGTGGCGCGCGAACCTGCGCACCGTGCTGATGTTTTTTTCCATCGTCGGCCCCGGCATCATCACCGCCAACGCCGACAACGACGTCGGCGGCATCACCACCTACGGCCTAGCCGGCGCTCAATTCGGCTACTCCTTGCTGTGGCTGCTGATCCCCGTCACGCTCGCGCTGATCGTCACCCAGGAAATGTGCGCCCGCATGGGCGCAGTCACCGGCAAGGGCCTCGCCGATCTCATCCGCGAGAACTTCGGCGTCAAGGTCACCTTCTGGGTGCTGCTGCTGTTCGTCTTCGGCGATCTCGGAAATACCGCCGCGGAGTTCGCCGGTATCGCTACGGCCTCGCCGATCTTTCAAACGTACGTCCCGCTACTCTCGAAGTTTCTCTTGGTGCCGTTGGCCGCCGCATTAGTCTTTTTCACCATCACGCGTGGGAACTATAAAGTCGTCGAGCGCGTCTTCTTTGCCTTTTGTATCGTCTACCTCGCGTACGTCGTCAGCGGATTTCTCGTCCATCCCAACTGGCCCGACGTCTTACATCAGACGATCGTCCCGCACTTCACGCCATCGAGCGCCTACCTCCTCATGGCCATCGGCGTCATCGGCACCACCATCTCGCCGTGGATGCAATTCTACATCCAATCAGCCATCGTCGATAAAGGCGTGACGAAGTCCGATTATAAGTACTCCCGAGTCGATGTCGTCGTGGGCTCGGTGATTACCGACATCATCGCTTTCTTCATCATCGTCTCGAGCGCAGCAACGATCTACGTCCACAATCTCCACGCGGTACATCCTCTGGCTATCAACGACGCCGGCGATATCGCCGCAGCCCTCGCGCCGCTCGCGGGCAAGTTCGCCTCGCTCCTCTTCGCAATCGGCCTGCTGAACGCGGCGATTTTCACCGCATCGATTCTGCCGCTCTCGACGGCCTATTACGTCTGCGAAGCCTTCGGTTTCGAACGCGGCGTCGACCACAGCTTCAAACAAGCCCCGATCTTCTACAGCTTCTATCTCGCGCTCATCGTGATCGGAGCGGGAACGGTCCTCATCCCCGGCTCGCCGCTGCTCGCAATCATCTTTTACTCACAGGTCCTCAACGGGGCGTTGCTGCCAATCGTTCTCGTGCTTATGTTACTGCTGATCAATAACAAACGTTTGATGGGCACCTGGACGAACGGCATCTTCTTCAACATCGTCGCCTGGGCGACGGTTATTATCGTCGGATTACTCACGATCGTCTCGACAGTACAAACGATTTTCCCCGCGCTCGGCGGAAGCTAACCGCACGGAGCGGGAGTCGAATCACTCCCCGCGCGAGGACGCTTTCTTTAATTCGCGGCGTGCCGCTTCGGCGTTCGCGAAGCACCAGCGGTTGCGGCCTTCGTGCTTGGCGCGGTAAAGAGCGCGATCGGCTTCTTCCATCAGATCGGGGATCGTCGCGGCGTCTGAGGGATAGAGCGCGATGCCGATCGAGGCGTGTGCGAGGTGCGCGTGGCCGTCGATGACGACCGGATCCTGTAACGCCAAGTGAATCTTGCGCGCGAGATCCGCTGCATCGCTGGGGCCATCGACGATGGGCTGCAGAATCACGAATTCGTCGCCGCCGAATCGCGCGACCGTATCGCTCTCGCGTAGCGTCCTTTGTAAGCGCTCGGCGACGACCGTCAAGGCCGCATCGCCGATCGCGTGTCCGAATCCGTCGTTGATCGCTTTGAATTGATCGACGTCGAGGTACATCACGGCAAATCCGCGGCCGTAGCGCTTGGCAGTCGCCATCGTGTTGACGATGCGATCGTTGAAGAGGACCCGATTGGGAAGGCCCGTCAATGCATCGGTGAAGGCCATCTGTTCGATGCGTTCGTTCTGCCCGGCGCGTTCGAGCGCCGCCGCGACGAACAATGCCATCAGTTGAATGAACTCGCGTTCGCGCCGATCGATACCCTCGTGGCGGGCAAGCCGCCCTGCAAAGACCAGGGCACCGAAGACGCCGTCGCCGAGATTGAGTTGCACGGCTAGGTAGGAACGCCAGGGAGCCGTCGTGCGCGCGGGGTCGTTCCGCCACTCCTCGCTCTCCATATCCGGGATCCACAGGAGTTCGGCACCGCCGGCAAGGTGGCGCGAAAGCGACGTGCCGAGCGGATAGCGCGTGCCTTGCGAAATCGCGCGTCCGCCGCACGCGTTACGAATGAAGACCCGATCGCCTTCGAATTGCGTAACGTAGGCGTCGTCGAAGCCGAAGAGTTCCAGCCCAAGGCGAAGGGCCGCGTCGATCTGCTCGTCGGTCGACGCGTCGCGTGACGCGGCGACGAGATAGAGGCGCCGAATCCGCTCGTTTTGCGTCGCGATCGCCCGTTCGGCTATGCGCTGCGGGGTGACGTTTTTGAAGATCGCGTAGGCGCCCAGTATCGCGGCGCGCGCGTGGAGCGGGACGAGCTTGAGTTGCACGTCCAGGCGGTTGCCCAGCCGGTCGAGTAAGAGGGAGTCGGATTCGACGGCTTCGCCGCGCATCGCCGAACGGAGCGCTTCGTCGGCGGCGGGGCGCATCTCCGGAGCGATTAAATCGATCCAGGGCTTGCCGACGATTTGCTCGCCGAAGAAACCCGTCTCGCTCTCGAGCGAAACGTTGATGCGCGAGATTTGGCCGGTCGCCTTGAGTTCCATGATGCCGTCGGGGTGATATTCGAAGAGCGATCGAAATCGCTCTTGATTGATGCCCAGCGACTCCTCGGCGGAACGTAACGCGATAATGTCGCGCGCCTGCGCGAAGACCCCGACGACCTGGCCGTCGAGACGCGCCGGAAAAACGTCGCACTCCACGGGGACGATCGAGCCGTCCTTGTGGCGCGCGCTGGTTTCGAAATGATCGCTTCCGCCGGCTAGGGCGGTCTCGAACGCCAGGCGCACGCGGTCGATATCGCCTCGCGCGACGTGGGTGCGATACTCGGACCCAGCGAACTCCGAGAGAGGGTACCCGGTTAAGATCGCGGCGGCTTCGTTGGCGTCAATAACGTGGCCGCTACGATCGTACAGGACGACCGCATCGGGGGTATCGGCGTACAGCGAGGCTGCGATCTCGCGAAGTTTTGTTTCATCCATCGTTCAAAGAGCCGAAGCTCTCTTCGCCGAAAGGGCGCGCATGACTCCTGTGGAGGTCGTCGAGTTTGCCGAAGGACTGGCGCGCATCGCCGCCTCGGGCGGCGGTGCCAAGGCGCTCGCGACCTACGTCGCGCAGCGCTTACCGGTCGGCGTCCTCGTGGAAGACGCAGAGTGGCGCCACGTTGCTACTGCCGGCGAGGCGACCATACCGTCGTCGGCCCGCGATCTCTTCGATCACGAAACCGGCGACGGCCAAAGCGCGCCGCGCGCTCACCGCAACGGCGACCGTGGGAGCACGCTCCCAATCGTTGCCGGATCGAATCATCTGGGCTGGCTCTCCGTGTTTCCGACGAAGCGCGCCGCGCCGGAGGATTTAGCCCTAACGATGCGCTTGGCCGCGGCGGCGATCGCCGTGGAGTTGGCTCGCGATGCCGACGGAGGGCGCGGGCGCCGGCGCACCTATTGGGAACGGCTCATCGCCGGGACCTATCCCGACGCCACGACCGCGCGGGACGATGCGATCGCGCGCGGGATCGCACCCGCTCCCTCGTACATCGCGATCGCGATCGAGACCGAACCGAGCGATGAGGCACACGCGCCGTCACATGCGGCCGACGTGCGAAGCATCGTCGCCCAAACCTTTCATGCCGGCCAGACGGATCTCGGGATCCTCGACCGCGGGGGAGCGCTCTTGGTGTTGGCTCCGGTAGCGCGCGAAGTGGATGCCGAAAACGCGCGGACCGCCGCGACGCTGCTGCCGAAGACGGTCGGCAAACGCCTTGCAGGGCTGCGCATCAGCGGCGGCGTCGGGACGGCGGAGCCGTTGCTGAACACGAACGAAAGCGTCGCGCGAGCCGAAGCCGCGCTGCAAATCGCGCGCAGGCTCTACGGCAGCGGCCATATCGGGCTCTACGAAAGTCTTGGGGCGTACCCGTTGCTCCTGGAAGGCGCGAGCGTCGATCGTTTGCGGCCCTTTGCCGAGCGCGTGTTGGCACCGCTCCGCGCGTATGACGATAAACACCAAACCGAACTGGAGCGAACGTTGCAACTCTACTTCGAAACCGGCGAGAACGTCAAAACCGCCGCCGCTCATCTCAACGTCCACCGTCACACCGTTTTTTACCGGCTACGGCAAATCGGCGACATCGCCGGATGCTCGCTGGAGAGCCCGCACGACCAACTCACCCTTCGTCTAGCGATTGCGATCGATGCACTCCACACCATCTGAACCACGGCGCCCCGCCACCAAGCGCGACGCGCTCAAACTCGCCAAAGAGCGCAACGTGCGCTTTATCCGTCTGGTTTTCGCCGATATCTTCGGCGTCTCCAAGAACGTCTCGATTCCGTTCGCGGAACTGGAGGCGGCGTTCGAAGGACGCGTGACGTTCGACGGAGGATCGATCGACGGTTTCGTCCGCGGCGAAGAGCTCGACATGGTGCTGCGCCCCGACCCCGCAACGTTCGCGCTCTATCCATGGACGAGCGCGGAGGGCGCGGAAGCGCGGCTCATCTGCGACATCGCGATGCCCGATGGGTCGCCGTTCGAAGGATGTCCGCGCACGACGCTGCGCCGCACGCTCGAATCCGCGCGCGCGCATCTACCAAATCTGCGGATCGGCTCCGAGATCGAATTCTATCTCTTCGACCGCACGCAGAGCGCGTTCGGATCGACCCAAACCTCGGACGTGGGATCGTACTTCGATTTCTCCGCCAACGACCCGGGCGAACACGCGCGCAACGCGATGGTGGCGGCGCTCCAATCGATGGGCGTGCCGATCGCTTCGGCGCATCACGAGCACGGAGCCGGCCAGCACGAAATCGATATCGCGATCGACGACGCGCTAGCGGCTGCCGATCACATTCTCACGCTGCGCACGGTTGCAAAACAACTCGCGGGGAGTTGCGGCTTGGAAGCCACCTTCATGCCCAAACCGCTGGAGGAAAGCGCCGGAAGCGGCCTGCACGTGCAATTCGATCTCGGCGAAGATGCCGATGAAGAGCGCATGCTCTACGCGATCGGCGGCTTGCTGGCGCACGCCCAGGCGAGTACGGCGATCTGCAATGCGACGGTTAATTCCTACAAACGGCTGGTGGCCGCGTGGGACGCGCCGATTTATACGGTCTGGTCGGAGCGCAGCGCCAACGCGCTGGTACGCGTGCCGCCCGCGTCGCGACCGCGTGCGATCGAGATGCGCAGCCCCGATCCCGCCTGTAATCCCTATCTAGCACTAGCGGTCCTCGTCGGCGCCGCAGCCGACGGCGTCGCCAACGCCACGCTTCCGGGCGCGGCGCTCACCGGATCCACCTACGATTTAGGTGCGCGCGAACGGCGCGAACGCGGGATCGGCACGTTGCCGAAATCGCTGCGCCAAGCGATCGTCGAGCTCGATGCGGACCCGATCGTGCGTTCGACGCTCGGCGACCATCTCTACCACGCATTTCGCGACGCAAAGCTCGCGGAGTACGAGCAATACCGGCGCGCCGTGCATCCGTGGGAGCACCGCGCGTACCTACGCCTCTACTGACGATACCGCGCGCAACAGGTCGGCGACCAAGAACGGACGCGGAAGGAGATCGTCGTAAGCTTCGGCGTCCGGGCTGCCCAGGCCGACGTAGCGTACGCCGATGTCGCGCGGCACGATCGCGGCGATATCGCTGCGGGCAGCGGTCGCCGTGTCCACTAGGACGACGTCACCATCCCGAATGTCGTCCACATGGGAGAGATCGGAGACGCTCGCGCACTCGCGCACGCGAAAGCCGCGCGCCCGCAGTTCGTAGGCGACAAAATGGCGCAAGCTCGCATCGGCGGTGACGACGGCGACGCGCATCGAACGCTGAGCGTTCGCCGCGTCGAGCGACGGCAGCATCACGGTGAACGTGCTGCCCTCTCCGAGCACGCTCTGAACCGCGATCTCGCCGCCATGACGCTCCACCACCATCTTTACGATGAAGAGCCCGATACCGGTGCCCGCGATCTTCGCCCGCTTCGCGTTCGAAGCTCGCGAGAAGCGCTCGAAGAGACGCGGCATTTCGTCGGTCGGAATTCCCATGCCGCGGTCGCGCACGTCGACCAGAAAGCGGTCGTCCTCCCGGCGCACGTTCACCTCGATCGGCGACCCCGGCGGCGTGTACTTGAGCGCGTTGCGGAGCAAGTTATCGAAAACCTGACGCAGACGATCTTCGTCACCTCGCACCATCGCCGAGGTACACGACGATGCGAACGCGATGTCACGCTCGCTCGCATGCGAAGCGATCGTCGATTCGATCAACGCGACCAGGTCGACATGCTCGTCGGCAATCTCGAGGTCGCCATGTTCGACGCGAGAGAGCGCGAGGACGTCGTTCGCAAGCGTCGCGAGCCGGCCCGCGCCGGAGCGAATCGTCCGCGCCGCGTCGACCGCGGCGGGGCCTTCCAGGGCCCCTTCCTCAAGGAGCTCGGCGTACCCCATGATCGAGGTCAGCGGGCCTTTGATATCGTGCGCGAGCACGGCGATCAGATCGTTTTTGAGGGCGTTCAATGCCAACACGCTCCCGCGCTGACGCTCCAATTCGTCGATGCTCGCGGCTAGACGCGCGCGCAGGTCCTGACGGTCGACCGCGTAACGCAAGGCGCGGCGCAACACGACGTCGCTTGCGTGCCCCTTGAGCAAGTAGTCCTGCGCTCCGGCTTGCACGGCGCTCGTCGCCATGCGTTCGTCATCGTCGCCGCTGAGAATGACGACGGGCACGGCGGGCGCGACGTCTTGAATCGCGCGCAGCCCCGCAAGGCCGCTTCCATCCGGAAGGCCCATATCGAGCACGACGACATCGGTGCGGCCGTTTCCGAGTATCTCGATGGCCTCGGCGATACGGGATGCCACAGCGATGTCGAATTCGCCGCCGTCGAGGACGGCCTTTACGTAAGCGGCATCGGCTTCGTTGTCTTCAACGAGCAGAACGCGCAGCGGCTTCATTCGGCCACGACCGGAAGTTTGACGACGGTAAGCCAAAACGTCTCGATCGCGGCAATGACCGCGAGAAAGCGCGTCAAATCGACGGGCTTCTGAATGTAACAGTTGGCGTGATACTCGTAGGCGGCAAGCACGTCGACATCGGCCTGCGAGGTGGTGAGAATAACCACCGGAATCGTCATCAACCCGGGATCGGTCTTCATCCGTTTGAGCACTTCCCGGCCGTCCATTTTCGGCAGGTTCAAATCGAGCAACACCAGATCCGGACGCGCGGCATCCGCAAAACGGCCCTCCCGCCGCAGGTACGCCATCGCTTGGACGCCGTCGCTCACGACGGCCAGATTGTTGCGAACCTTCCCATCCTTGAACGCCTCTTGCGTCAATCGGGCGTCCGCGGGACTATCCTCAACCAAGAGGATCTCGACGACTTCGGAGGGGAGCGACACTACGATATCTCCGCGGGTAGCGTAAAGAAGACAGACGTGCCGCTTCCTTCGCTAGATTCGAGCCAAATCCGGCCACGATGGCGTTCCAAGATCCTGCGGCAAAGGGCGAGCCCTATACCCGTGCCTTCGTATTCATCGCGCGTGTGCAGGCGGGTGAAAATACGGAAGATCTGCTCGTGGTACTGCGGGTCGATCCCGATCCCGTTGTCGGCTACGCGGAGCACCCACCGTCCTCCATCGCGCCGCGCACTAATTTCGACACGCGGGTGTCCGTCTTGATTGTATTTTATGGCGTTGCCGATCAGGTTCAAAAAAAGCTGCGAAAGCTGGGCCGGATCGCCCGTGACGGTCGGCAGGCCTCCGAGGACCACGATCGCCGCGGAGCGTTCCGCAATGCGTCCTTGCAGCGCCGTGACCGCGCGCTCGACCGCACTCCCGATCGCGACGCGTTCGAACGTTTTCCCGTGCGTCGTCACTCGCGAATACTGGAGGATGTCGTTGATCAGCTGCTGCATACGCTTGGCGCCGTCGACCGCGAACCCGATGAATTCGTCGGCTTGCGCATCGAGTTTTCCCGCGTAGCGTTTTTGTAAGAGCTGCGTGAAGCTCGCTACCGTGCGAAGCGGTTCCTGCAGATCGTGCGAGGCGACGTATGCGAACTCTTGCAGCGACTGATTGCTGCGCTCTAAAGCGGCGTTGCGAGAGGCAATATCCGCGCGCAGGCGCACCTCCTGGGCGAGCCTGCGCCGTTCGCTGCTCACCGCCAACGCTCCGAATCCCGCCGTCAGCACGACGACGACGAAGACCCAGCCTCCGATCGCGAAATTCGCGACGCCGGCAATCCACTGGCTTCGGCGCCGCAACTGTGCGTCGATCGTGGCGGCTAGCGTGCGCATGCGATCGAGCGGCGCCGCTCCGCCCCGGTCGCGCTCCCATTGCGAGTGTTCGACATCGTAGCGCTTAACTTCGCCGAGCATCTCGGCCTGCTCGGTTAAACCCAGATCGTTTTCCAATCGTTGGAGGGCGGAAACATATGTGCGATGCGCGGAATCGTACTCACGGCGAAACACGACGTCGCCCGTCATCGCGAAGCCGCGGAGGCTCGTGGCTTCGTCCTGCGTCGCTGCGACCAGCCGCTGTACGTCGACCCGCGCATCCAAACTGCGAATAAAGATCGCGCGATGCTTTGCGATAACGTGAAACGCTTCGATCCCGGTCCCCAGCATCAACAGGACCAACACGACAAAGAAGCGCGCGGTGGAGCCCGCGGGCCGGGCGTCCTTGACATCGATCATCCGAGCACCGCCTCGCGCTCGAGAATCGCCCACGCCGCCGCAACGTCCTCGCGCCGAGTGCGCAAGTTTCCGATCGCCAGGCGAATTGCATAGCGGCCCTCGATTTTCGTGTGCGAAACGAACATTTCGCCGGTCGCGTTGACGGCATCGAGCAAGCGAGCGTTGAGCGTTTCGAGTATCGGCTCGCCGTCGTTACCCCGCGGATGGTACCGGAAGCAGACCACCGAGAATGGGTGCGGCGCAAGGAGTTCCCAGTCCGGCGCCGCCTCGATCCACGACGCGAAGAGTTGTGCGAGAGCAACGTGCTCGCGTAGCCGCTCGCGCAATCCCTCGGCACCGAACGACCGCAGCACAAACCATAGTTTTAGCGCGCGAAAACGTCGCCCGAGCTGAAGGCCGTAATCCATGTAGTTACGCACGTCGCCGTCGGTGGTGGTGAGATACTCCGGTACGAGCGCGAACGTACGGCGCAGCAACGCTTCGTCTTTGACGTACAACGCCGAGAGGTCCATCGGAACGAAGAGCCACTTGTGCGGATTGACGACCAGCGAATCGGCTGCTTCCACGCCGTCCATCAGCCAGCGAAACTCCGGGACGATCGCCGCGACGCCCGCATAGGCGGCATCGACGTGGAGCCAAACCCCGTGCCGCTTCGCAACGATCGCGATCGCCGCAACCGGATCGACGGAAGTCGTCGACGTCGTTCCCACCGTTGCGACGACCGCGAGCGGGCGCATGCCGGCGGCGAGATCCTGCGCGATCTGCCGATCTAGCGCCGCAGGACTCATGGCAAAACGGTCGTCGCAGGGAATGCGCACGACGTTCTCCTGTCCGATGCCCAGCGCGATCGCGCCCTTCTCGATGTGCGAGTGCGTGTGCTCGGTGATATAGACGCGCAGCCGCGGCAGATCGCGCCCGGTCATGCCCCGTTCGCGAATCTGCAGTCCGAGCGATTCGCGAGCCGCGGCGAGCGCCGTGAAACCCGCGATCGAGGCCGTATCGTAAATAATGCCCGTCCATGCGGCGGGGACCCCGATCAGTTCGCCGAGCCAGCCCATCACGACCGATTCGAGTTCCGTCGCGGCCGGAGACGTGCGCCAAAGCATCGCCTTCACATCGAGCGTGGCCGCCAACGCTTCCGCCAGGATCGCGACCGGAGCCGCGCTCGTCGCGAAATAGGCGAAGAATCGCGGATGATTCCAATGCGTGATGCCAGGGATCACCAATCGCTCGAAATCGGCGAGGATTCGCTCGAAAGGTTCGCCCTCTTCGGGAGCGTGGGACGGTAGGGAACGGATCAGATCGCCCGGCTTGGCCCGTGAGAGCACGGGATACCGCCCCGGATCGCCGAGATAGCGCTCGATCCAGCGTGCTACGCTAGCAAAGTCGTCTTCGAAAACGGCCTGATCTTCCACACTATGCGGAGTTGGCGGCCCATGTGTCGAAGCCCGCCTTCGAACCCAGTAAGGAGATCGAGCATGAAATACCGGACGTATCCTAATAGCGATGTCACCGTCAGCGAGGTCGGCTTCGGCCTATGGACCACCTCGACCGGTTGGTGGGGCAACAACACCGACGACGAAGCGGTCGCGATGCTTCGCGAAGCGCATGACTTGGGCATCACCCTCTTCGATGCCGCCGATACGTACGGCAACGGGCGCAGCGAGGAGCAACTCGCCACCGCGTTCTCGGGCGTGCGCGATCGCGTCATCTATGCGACGAAATTCGGATACGATTTTACGTCGGATCCGAACGCACGGCGCGGACAGTTTGAATTGCCGCACGATTTTTCTCCCGCGTTCGTACGCAAGGCGTTGGAAGATTCGCTCCGCCGGCTCAACACCGATTATATCGACATCTATCAGATGCACAACGCGCGCATGGCGCAAGTCGCCGACGACGCGTTGTGGGAGCTCCTGGCTTCGCTCAAAGCCGAGGGGAAGATCCGCATGTACGGCGTCGCGCTCGGACCGGCGATCGGCTGGCTCTACGAAGGGGTCGACGCGGTCAAGGAACGCAACTGCGCAACGCTGCAAATCATCTGGAACATCCTGGAGCAGTATCCGGGCAACGAGCAGATCAAAGCCGCGTACGAAAGCAGTGCCGATACCGGCTACATGATTCGCGTACCACACTCGAGCGGAATGCTTGAAGGGCACTATACCAAGGACACCGTTTTCGCGGAGAACGATCATCGGCGTCATCGCCCCCGTTCGTGGCTGCTCGGCGGCATCGAAAAAGTTGAAACGCTGCGCTTCCTCGAGCGTCCCGACCGCACCCTCGGGCAAGCGGCGATCCAATGGTTGCTCGCGGAACCGCGCGTGATGTCGGTATTGCCGAACATCTACAATCGCGAACAGTTACAGGAATTCGCGAAGGCGCCGGATACGCCGGTTCTGACCGCCGATGAATTGGCGCAAGTCGCGGCGCTATATGCGAAGAACTTCGGCATCGAAGAGCCTCCGATGAACTTCAAGGGCACGATGACGCGCGACGAGATTCACGCTTAGTGAGCAACGAAGCCGTCCTCACTTCGGGAGCACCCGCTCCCATCGGCCCGTACAGCCAGGCCGTCCGCAGCGGTAAGGAGCTCTTCTGCAGCGGCCAGATTCCGCTCGATCCGCAGACCGGCGAGTTGGTCGCCGGCGACATCGGCGCGCAAACGCAGCGCGTGCTCGATAACCTCGGAGCCGTGCTGCGCGAGGCTGGATTCGATTACGGCGACGTCGTCAAGACCACGATCTATCTCATCGACATGCAAGACTTCGCTGCCGTCAACACGATCTACGAACGCGCCTTCGGTGCCGCGAAACCTGCGCGTTCCACCGTCGCCGTCGCAGGCCTACCGCGAGGCGCTCGCGTTGAAATCGACGCGATAGCACGCAGGAGCTAGCCGCGTGGAGCACCTGGGACTGGGTCAAGCACTAGCGCTGATCGCAAGTTTCCTGGGAGGCGCAATTTTTGTGGCGGTGGCCGCCCTGCGTCCGCCGCCTCCCGTCGCCGTGCCGATCATCGGCGAACCGCATTCGCCGCGTGAAATCTATTGGCCGCTGTTGCTCGGAACCGGAGAGCGGCTCTTCACCCGCGAGCAGCGCCTTTCGATGCTGCGCGAGCTTGCGAGCAGCAAGACCGATTGGTCGATTCCGATCCTGCTCTGCGCGCGCGAACAAGAACTCGACCCCGATCTTTTAGCCGCCATCGACGCCGGGCTTCCCGCATAGTCGCGGTGGGGACACTGTTGGAGTGCGCGGGCGCGGCGAGCGCGGGCGCGTATCTGGCGGCGATCATGGCCAGCCTGGTGCGGCCGGGGTGGTTAGGCGCGCGGACGTCGCTCCCGGGCGCGGCGCTGATGTTGCTTGGATTCGCGGTGCTACGCGCGATGCCGGAGTGGGCGTTTTATGCCGCGCCGTTTGCGCTCGTGGGCGCCGCGATCGCCATCGTTACCGCCCGGGGTGCGCTGCAGATCGCGCTGGCCGGCCCGTTAGCGCTCGCGATCGCTTCCCTCGCGGCCGCAACGTTCGTTCCGGCCGCCTCGGCCGCTACGCTTCGCGACGCGGGAGCCATAATGCTTGCCCTCCCGGGGCCGCTCGTTGCGGCAATCGTGGCAGGGCGTTGGATCGCCGCGACTACTTTACGACGATCGCAAACGTAAGGGTGCCTTGGCTCTTCTGCCCGGCATAGTTGATCGGATAGAGCGAGAACGCCGCACCACCGATCGTGGCGGTAAACTTCGTCGCCGCGGTACCGCTCGGATGCCCCGCATCGTAGGTGAACGTCGTTCCCGCGGTTGAGTCTCCGCACGTTCCCGCCGTCGTTCCGCAGTTCACGTTGGTCGCTCCCAGATTATTGGAGAGCGCTTCCTTGAGACCGTTACTGAAGGTTGCCCAGTTGGGAACCGTGGTTTGGCTCGTCGTGCTCTGCGTCCCGTCATCGGTTACCGCGAACGAGCCGGCGCCGGTCTCTAGGAAGGCGCTCGGCAACGTCGCTTCGGTTCCAAGCCCGCCGCCGGCGACGATGTTCCGGTAATCCACGGTATATTGCAGCACGCCGCCGGGACAGACGCCAAGCGTCGGATACGTCGGCGTCGCGCCGGCCGGACAGCCGTTCGAAATCACTTTAAAGCTCTTCGTGAGCGGTACGAAGCCGGGGTAGAGCTCGTCGTGGGTCGCGTTGTAGCTGTTGTTCGGCGAGGCGATGTTATCGGTTGCCGCTATCGAAGCATCGTAGCGTTGAAATGCCACCAGCCCATTTGCGGGCGCCGTGTAGATCGTCCAATACCAGTCGTAAAACTTACCGCTATTTTTCTCCGCACAGTACGTTGCCGTGTAGGTGTTACCGATGGTACCCGCCGTGCCGGCTATAATCCAATTGTTCGGCGGCGGCCCGAAATTCGACGGCTTACAGGTGACTCCAACGTTGTTCGTCGCACAATTCGGCGTCGTCGGCGACGGTAGCGGTGGACCGGTTCCTCCGGTATAGTTATCGGCGCAGATTTCGACCGTCCAGCCGCTCGGGGCGGTCGGCGCTTGTGCGGTAAGCGTGATGATGTGGTTTGCGTTGCTCGTCGTGTTGTCGTAGTAGAATGCATGCGGCACCTGGATCGTTACCGCCGATCCGAGGCTGAGCGTATTGCCGGCCGGGGACCCCGGCGTGGTTGAAGTATTGACCAATGACGTCGCGCCCGTCGGGATACCCGCGGCCGTGAAATCGTTGTTGTCGGTCACGGGCACCGAGCCGTCGAAACTTCCCGTAAGATTTGCTCCGCCGTAAGTGGTATCGGCACTCGAATCGGGGCCCGTATACAATGCGTTGGTTCCCGTTGCGCTGTAACACTCGGCACCCGATGCGACGCCGGGAATCTGCGTTGCACTCACAGTAGATACGACCCCGCTCTGTCCGTTCGTCGCTCCATAGGTCGTCGCATAGGTTGTGGTCGTCCCGGCCGCTCCGCCGGCAACCGTTGCCGTGACGGGGCTGCTGGTGACGACGATGCCGCCACCGCCGCCGCCACCCGGCCCATGCTGTTGCGCGTACGAATTCGGCGCTGCGTTGGCGGTCGTGCCTGCAGCTCCGTCTGCGTGGACGGTGATGCCGCTAAATGCCGTCGGTGACGTAATGATGACCGTGCCGCCGGCTCCGCCGCCGCCGCCGCCGTCGTTGGCGGGCGCGAGGCCCGTGGTTCCGTCGGCATAAATCGTCGCCGCACTACCGCTGGTTTGCGCGATACGCATCATCACGACGCCGCCGCCCGTGCCGCCGGATGAACCGTAGTTGTTGTAGGTATTGTTATTGCTGCCGTTATTGTTGGCGCCGCCGCCACCACCGCCGCCCAAGAACGCATGCGCTACGTCGACAGTGGGGATGGCCGTGCCGCCGCGGCCGCCGATGTCGTGGAAGTTGCCGGCTGCGTACGTTTTCGTAGCCCCGTTGACGTACGGATATTGCAGGTACGACGGCGTGTTACCGCTATACGTCGGCGTCCAGGGATAGCCGCCGTTACCGCCGGAGCCGCCGTTCGCACCGCCGCCGCCGCCGGTATTTTGATCGTTAGCGTTCGGGTCGTCGTCGGTGCCGCCGCCGCCGGCGTCGCCCGGCGCGCCGCGCGCTTGGTCTCCACCCGGATAACCGTCGCTGCCGGAATTGGCGATGGTCGGGCCGGTGGGCGTAGACGGTGTCGTATACGTGTTGTAATAGAAGGTGTAGTTCGGCGAGCCGAGTATCCCTTCGCCCTTCGAGCCGTCCGCCGGAGGCGTTTGCGCCGTTGAGGTTTCCGCGTAGTCGCCACTGCTCCAACCGGCCGGCGACGAAGTCTGCACCGTACGAGCGCCCCCGCGAAATCCGTTTCCGGTGGCATAGATCGTCGCGCCGCCTAAATTTAACGTGCTCGCGAGATCGAGCGCCGCAACTCCCCCGGTCTGCCCGTCCCAGTATGCGGCTCGGAAGTTGCCGCCCAGGGTCGCGGTGAGGAATTGCGGCACGCGGATAATTTGGAAGGTTTGTTGCCCGGCCGTTCCCGTCGCAGCACTTTCGTGATAGGTGTTGATGAGGCCGCCCCCACTACCCGCTCCGGCAATCGTCACGGTGCTGCCCGCTATACCCGTGACCAGGACGTATTCGTAGAGTCCGGCATTTCCTTGCCCCGTGTAGCCGGAGCCGCTGGCGCCGTCGCCGTACGCCGAGCTATTGCTCGAATCGAACGAACCGTCTTGCATTTGAATGATCAGCAACTCGTCGCCGACCGTCACCGCATTGGTAGCGCCTCCGCCGGCGGTGTCTTGGGTTCCAAGCGAGAACGAGGTGCTTCCCGCAGCAATCGTCGTCCCGGCCGACGGGGCATAATACGTATTATAGGTTCCGCTTAACGTGCCGGGCGAGCCGTCTTTTCCGGGCGTTGCACAGACGGTGGACGCTAAAGCGGGCCGCATCGCCGCGAATTGAGCGCCGATCGAGATGCCGGCTAACAAGGTGAGTTGCACGAGAATCGTCGTGACGGCAAGCGCCTTGCGAGCGAGCCTTCCTACTGATGCCTTCACGTTACGGCTTCCCCCATCCGAAGACCCGGTCGACCAGCGAAGTCAGCATCACGTAGACGCCCTTACGATCGGGATGACCCGTCAGCGTCGGATCGACGCTCCCGGAGAAATTATAGCCCACGGCAACGCGCGAACTCGATCCGACCGCATAGCCGGCTTCGACGGCGAAGTCCGTCGCGCGCGCTTGAGCGGCCTGGGGAATCGCGATCGTTCGTACTGCAGCGCCGATATCGAAGCGTCGACCGATACTCTTGCGCGCGCGTAGCGAGAGATACGTCGTCCGCGCGGCATAGGCGCCGCCGTTATCGAGTTTGTATGCAACGCGGCTAGCGAATTCGAGCGTCTCGATGGGGCGATACAGCTCCTCGAACGACACCACGCTCGCCGAACCCGGCGTGGAACTGCCGTCGTTGGTGCGCTGGTAACCAAAGAGTGAGGTGAAGCGATCGTTCTGGGTTGGGCGATAGGCCATCGAGATGCGATCGTCGATCGCGTTGCTGCCATTACCGTATGCGCGCGAGATACGGCCCAAGACCGAGACTTCCGAGGAGAGCTTACCGGTGATGCCCATGCCGATCGTCGAGCCGCCGCCGGCACCGGTTCGGTCCTGATAGGCGAGCGCCGCATGAATGCCGTTCTCGCGCGCATACGCGAGCGATGCGGTGTACACGTTAAACCCCGATGCCGTCCCACCGATCGCATGCGCGAGCTGGGCCGATACGGCACCGCCGAGATATTTGCCCAGATGCACCTTCTGGTTGACGCCGAGCGCCGAGTAGATGTTCGCGGCGCTCCCGACCCCCGAGACGATATACTGCGAATCGACCGTGGTCGTCGGCGAGAGATCGTTTTCGATGCCGAATTGCATGATGTGGGTCGACGATGCCCCCAGCGCCAACCCGGATGTCGCATTTGCGAACGTCGCGGCGGGCTGCGCGCTCCATAATTCGCGCAAATAGGCACGCCCAACTTTGGAGAACCGATAGCTCACCTGTGCCGTCGTCCCCGATGGCTGGCTCGACCCGACGTCGCTCCCCGATAGCGTTTGCGTACGCGCGGCATCCATCTCCAACCGCTTGTTCGGCGTATATGTGATGCCCACTTCCGCCTGCGTCTGCGTAAGGTTGGCGAGCGGAATCGCGCCCGGCGTCGAGGAGGGCAGCGGTGCGGGAGCGGCGGCATTCTGTTTGTGCTGCGTTAGCCCAAAGAGCAGCGCATACGCTTTGCCGATCGCGACGTTGTAGGTCGCCGAGGCGTCGGTTTGCGCGCTGGCCTGCCCCACGCCGCGGTTGGCCTGCCCGTCGAACGAGAGTGAGAACGAGTGCGTGCGATCCTTGCTCCGCGTCCATGCGAAGCGATAGGCAAGGAGCCCCGGTGAAGAGAGCCCGCCGAACGGATCGGCGAAACCGGCGGTGGTCTTTTGAAAGGCCGCATCGTAGCGATTGCTTTCGTGCTGCTCGTGCATGACGAACGAGATCGCGTCGCCGCCCGGTAAGCCGGTTACGGCCTGAACGACCCCGGGAACTACGCCGCGATTCGACGCATGCTCGATCTCCCAACTCCCGCCGTTCCACGTCCGCGTAAACGATTGCGACACCAGTGAAAAGTTCGCGGTGCCGCTCGCGTCGTTGACGTAGCCGGTCTTTAGTTTCGTACCTTTGTCGCGCCCGAGTGTCAATTCGACGCCCGCGCCGGTAGTCTGCGAGAGGACGCCGGGGCCCTGGTATTCGTATTGAATCGAGATCGCTTGCGGATTGAAATTAGCGTCGAATGGCAACGGCACGTTGATGAAGCGGAGCACACCGGTTGCGTAGTCGATGGTGTAATCGACGTTCCGAATCAGCGGCGTCTGCGAGATGACGATGCCGGTGTGCCGGTCCAGGACGATCAATTGCAGAATATCCGACCCGACGACGATGTTGGGCTCCAATGGCTGCGCGAGCGCCGCCAGGCCGCTGATGGGCAGGACGAGCGATGCAAACGCCTGATCGTTTCGCGCCGTAAATCCGAGCAGACGCACGCGTCCATCGCGCCCGAGCGTGAGATCGGCCTTTGCCCCGCTGAGCAGTTGATGGTAGGCCCCGATGGTATCGCCGCCAGCCGCGACGTTGAACTGCCCCCACATCAGGCTGCTTCGTCCGCGCTCCAGACGCGCGTAGAAATGATCCGCGGAGTGGAGCGTATCGCCCGCCACACTCGAATCGCCGTATGTGAGATACGGCCGCTCGTTAGGGTCTTGAATAAACGGGCCAAAGGATGAGACCGGCGAGAGCCTATTCTGCGATTCGTAAGCAAAAGTCAACACCGACGATGCGCCGATGCGCCCGTTTCCGAAGATGGCGATACGGCCGCGGCGCGCGCCACCGCCATCGTAGATGCCGTCACCGTCGACCGCAACCGGCATCGAACCCGCACCAATCGAGATCAGTCCGCTCACAAATGGAGCGCGCGCATTTGGCGCGATATAGAGGCCGAGGCTCGTCGTGATGCCGCCCGCGAGGATGTCGATGCGTAGCGGTCCGGCGACCGTCCCCGGGACGACGTGCAGGTCTTGCAGGCCGCCCACGGGCAAGGGCCCTTCATAGACAAGGCCGCTCGCCACCTGCGCGCGATTTCCGCGATCGGGCGATGATGTAACGTCCGCATGCGGATCGCCCGCCTGAGGTCCGGTGCTCAACGGATCCGGCAGCAGGACGCCACGGTCAGAAAAGTGCGCGTCGCCGCGGGCGATCGTGATGCGTAATTTCGTTCCGGGTATAGCCGCGTGGCCGAAGCGGTCGAGTACCTGCACGCGCAGAACCGTCGAGGAAACGCCGTCGGCAATCAGCGCACCTTCCAACACCGCACTCGCGCTCGCCGGTTCGTCGGGCCCATACACCACTTGCGTCGCCGAATCGCCGCGTAGCCCACCGGCGCCGAGGGCGGTAATCTGCAGCGTATTCGGCCCCGCTACGAGCGGAACGCCGTAAAAGAAATACTCCGTCCGGCCGGTCTTTTCGTTGACGGTTCGCTTGCCCAAATGTTTGCTGTCGACGATCGCGCCGTTCGCCCGCAGTTCTATGCCCGCGCCGCGTACCGTTGCCGCCGTCACTTCCACCGCGTCGACCGGGGAAGCGCTCTGCGCGCTCGGGCTCACGAACGTTGCATGCAGATCGCCGGTCGCCGTATACGTGAGGTGCGAGAGATCGCCGTAGACGGTACGCGAAGCCGGCGGCGGCGTCGGTTCGGTAATCGTTTTCCCGCTAGCATCGCGGCGGCTGGCTCGTGCCGGAAGATCCGACGCCGCAAACAGCGCCGCGACGAGCGCGCCGGCGAGGGCACGCCGCACGAACGACGCGCGCAGCATCACGTTTTCGGTTCCAACGCGAACTCGATGTCTTGCATCGACGCATCGTCGAAAATGCCGTGCACCAAGCGTTGGAGCGCTTTGTTCGAGGTAATCGGTTCGGAAAGATCGGTGCGCACGGTCTTCGGCAGCGTCGCAGGATCGAGGCGCAGGACGTGTTCGCCCGGGCGAATGGCAGGGATCGAAAAACGGCCGTTCGCATCGGTGATGACGTACGAACCGTCTTCGAGATAAATGCGCACGCCCGGAACGCCGGTATCGCCTTTGACGAAGTAACCGGTACCGCGTGCGTCGATGAAGACGCGGCCGGTAAGGACGCGGCGCTGCGTAAACACGCCGCTGGTGGCCTCAACCGTCGTGGTCGCAGAACCGGAGGTCGTCAGCGCCGTGCCTGCGACGTGCCCGCTTACCACAACGGTATTGGTGAGATTCGTACCCGGCGCGACGCCGGGAAAGATCGTCGCGGCATACGTGATGACGTGCTTGGTTCCAGGATCGAGCGACGGGAGCGCCCACACCAGCGTGCGGCCCGATGCCGTCGGTTCGATCGCCGCGCCGTCCATTCGGGCCGAGCTATTGAGGTACGCCATGCCCGAGGGGAGCGTATCGGTGACGGTCGTCGGCCCGATGCCGAATCCGGACGCATTGGCGAACGCGACCGTAAACAGGAGGCGATCGCCCGGGCTGGCCGCTTGCCGATCGACACTCTTGGTGACGTCGATCGTCTGCTTTGCAAAGAGCGGCAAGTTGCCGAACAGACCGAATACGTTTTGCAGCGCGACGTTGGTGGTCGTCAACGTGAAACTGCCGGCTTTCGCAAGCGGTTGCCCATCGAGCGAGGTCTGCGTAACGTTATAGAGGACGCCTTGCGCTCCGGGCGTGATATCGAGCGCAATGCGACGATTCAGATAATTGGGAGCGACGATCGTCAGGAACAAACGCGAGCCGCCCGGTGCGATATTCGCAGGCGCCAGCGCGAACCCGTAGGTACCGTCGCTCCCCGTGACATCGGGGTTTTGCATACCGCCCTGGACCGCCGAGAGCGTCCGCGCTTCCGCGGTGCTCTTGATCGCACTCAGCGGTGCCGGCAGCCCGCTCGCGTCCAACAGCGTCACGGTCGCATCGGCAACCGGATGTTGGCCGCCTTCAAATCCGTCGAAGACGATATCCGCGGCACCCGCGAGCACGCTGGCTGGCGTCGTGGTAATCGGTGGCACGCCGGTTGCGGAGATCGATGCGACGTTCACAAACGTCAGCCCGAGAATTTGGTTCTGCGGCACACTTGCATCGAACGAAACGTCGAGCGTCGCACCCGGTGCCAGCGTTGGGACTGAAATCGTGATCGTCTGTCCCTGCAAGGTTGCGGCCGCACCGGCGGGCTGCCCGTCGATGGTGGCGCTCGAAAGGTCGACACCCAAACCCGCCGGCACCGCATCGGAAATAACCACGTTCTGCGCCGCCGATCCGCCGCTATTCATGGCGTCGATCGAAAACGTGACGACCGCACCCGGCTGCGATTGTACGACGGTCACGCGGTTAACGGTCTTGGTCACTTGCGTGTTCGCACCGCCCGGGCCGACCAACTTGGGCGGCGAGGCGCCGACGATCCATTCCGTGCCCGAATCCGTTTGCAAACCGTTGACGGTGCCCGCCGCGGTCGTCTGAGCGACAATGTGCACGGGAACCTTGGCTCCGACAGCCATACCGGAGGTATCGATCGTTACCCGCACCTGCATCGACGCGCCCGGCACGACCTGCGGCGAAATCGCTCCGCCGATCGTCGTCGGAATCGCACCGTTCGGTCCGATCCACGCGATCGAAGTGGCGGCGAGCGCGCCGGCGCTCAGCGCCGTGACGCGATATGCATCGGTGACGTTGCTGTCGTTGGTGACCACAAAGGTGCGGACCGCCGGCTGGCCCACGGGCGCCGTCTCCGACGCCGGAATCGGCGCCGCTTCTTTGGGCGAGACGACGATGGCCGCAAGTTTTGCGACCGTCGCCGTCACCGCGTTCGAAGACGTCGTGTATGTGCGATGTGCCGCATCCTGGTAGGTTGCGGTCGCGGAGTTGGTAATCTGCGATCCACCCTGCGTCGCAGCACCGGTCAAGGAGTACGAGAAACCGCTCAAGAGCAACGCGGCGAGGAGTGGCCTCGTCATGAAGCCTTTCACGGTTTTCCGATCCTTACTTCACCGTAACGGCGAAGCTCAGCGTCCCCTGCCAATCCTGGCTCGCAGAAGGGGCGAGGTAGTTTTTCGGAACCAACTGAAAGCCCGCTCCGCCGATCGTTCCAACGAACTTGGTGACGCCGGTGGAGAAACTTCCCGCACTCACCGGCGGAATGCCGGTGTAGTACGCATAGGTCGTTGCCGCGCGCGTGGTGCTGGTGCTGGTGGTATCGACCGGCGCAGCGTTGATCGTCGCGAAGGTGGCCCAGTTGTTCTGCGTAGCCGAACTTGTCGTAACGGTCGTGCCGTCGTCGGTTATGCCCAACGTTCCGGCCGTCGTGATGGTCGAATCGAACGAGACGTTCGTATCGGTCGAGCCCAGAACCAGATTGCGGTAGTCGACCGAGTAGGTGATCGTGCCGCCCGAACAAACGCCGGAGACGATGGCGGGGGTAAGCCCTGCAGGGCATCCCGTGACGATCGATTGCGACTTCGTCAACGCGATGAAGTTCGCGTAGAGATCGTCGTGCGTGTCGTTCACCTTGGTGGTATCCCCGGCACTCACCGCGTGGATCAGCGAGTCGTAGCGGTAGAAGTACTTGGTGGCGGCAGGAACGACATACTTCACGTAAAGCGTCGTCGTGCTTCCCGAAGTCACCGCTACGCCCGTCGCGGTAGAGGTCGTCGAGCCGTCGATAGCGCCGCCAAGGTTGGTCGAACAGGTGCTATTCGAATACAACCCAACGCTCCAGCCGGCGACTTGCGTTCCACCGGCGCTGAAGCTGCCGGCATAGGATTGTCCGCCGGTCGTCGGGATGCCGAAAGCGGTCGGCGCGTACACGGTTACCGAATACGTGTCGTTGGAGTTGCCGTTATTTTCCAGGGTGTTCGGAATGCAGACGGTCTGCGACGCGCCGGAGGTTTGCGCCGTCGTCGGCGAACCGGGTGTGGTTGACGTATTCTGCGGCGTATCCGCAGCCTGCCCGATCGGGAACGCGGTGAAGTCGTTCGAAGTCGAAGCCGTCGCCGCGCCATCGAAGGAGCCGGACGAAGCCGGTACGCCGAACGGCCCGACCAGCGCGTTATACGCCGTCGTCGCCGCATCCGAGGTTTGGTTCGATGCGCCGCCGATGGGCGTGCCGGTTGTGCTGGGTGTGACGTTATTGATCCCCTGGCCGGCCGTCGTCAACGCCGTCGTGGACGTTGAATCGGTCGTACCGCTCAAGGTTCCGCCGGGGCCGAGGATGTGTTCGGTGGGCTGGTTGTCGCCGATCACGCCGTTGGCCATATTGGTCACGGCGCCGGGGTTACCGGATCCGGGCCCGGTCGGCTGCGTTACCGAGAATTGGAACTGCAGAGCCGCCGCTGCGGCCACGTTAGCGTTACCCGGAGTCGTGGCATGGCCGGTGTCGGCGCAGAGTTCGAAGCCGCTGGTGCCGCCGCACGAGCCGCCCGAAACGTAGATACCGATGTAGTAGACCGAGCCGTCGGTCGGAACTTTACCACCGCTTGCGAGCGTCCACCCCGACGAACCGGTCGTGCTGGTGGTGTAGTAGATCGCGGTGCTTGCGCCGGTTGCGAACCCGTAGGTAGCGTTGGTGGTCACCGTAATGGTGCCGCTATTGCTCACCGCAAGCGGAACGGGCACGCTCCCGAACTGCGGAATCTTATCTGTGACAAGAATGCCACCCGTGCCGGCGCCGACCAAGGTCTTCGCCGAGATGAGGTCCTTCGCGCTAAAGGCGCCGCCGTTATGCGCGGAGATCGTGTACTGGATATCGGTTGCGGTCGGCGTACCCACAATGCTGGACTTGTAAAGATCCAATCGCGCATCCGAGTTGATATTGTTCGTCTCGGTCGCATTCTGCGAGGCGGACGTCTCCAACGGAGCCGTGCCGGCGGCAGCCTGCGTGATCGTTGCATAGATCTGCGAGGTTACGTTGTTGCCGGTCGTTGCCGCAGTCGACATCGTGTAGTACGCGCTGACGACGATCGAGGCGGTGGTGCCGGTCAATCCGTTCGTGTGCTGGAGCCAGTAGTCGAGCGAGTTGTTATCGGCCGAGCCGTCGAGGCTCGTGAAATAATACGTCGTGCCTCCGACGGTCGCCGCATACTTACACGGCGAGGCTTGCGAGCCGACCGGAGTCGTACAGGTCGCGGCGTTATTGCCCAGCGTCGCGAACGTCGCGTCGGTTCCGCCGAGAACCGCGTCGGAGCTCGTCGTCGGTGCAGAAGCGTTGCCGGAGACTTGAAAGTACCCCGAGGCGTTACCGGTATTCACCAGCGTGAACGTATCGGTCACGACCTGGCCGGGCGCGTAGGTCGTACCCGTGCCGGCGGTGTTCGTCAGCTGCGGCGCGTTCTGCACCGTCGTGGTGACGATATTGGAGAGCGTATTGTACGAATTACCGGCGGCGTCTTTGTAGATCGCGCTCGCGCTATTGGTAATTTGAGTGCCCGGTGCGGTCGCGGTATCACCGGCGACCGGCATCAAGACGATATTCGAGAGCATCGAGAACGCGGCAAGCCAAACGAGGCTCCGCGATACGGTAGAGCGCATCATTGAACGCGAACCTCGTAACTAAATGTCGCCACACCGCGTACCGGGAGCGGCTGCTTAAGGGTCCATCTCACCGCGCGATACGACGAAAGAGGAGCCGGCTTCATCACCGTCTTGCCGTTGGCTTCCCTGACCGCGATCGTGGGATGCACGGACCAGTGCGAGCCGTCCACCGTATAAGCGACCTCGGACGCCCTGGAGGCTCCATCGATTTTGACAAACGCCGTGCGGTCGGGCACGCGCCCGATCGGAGCCACGCTGAACGCGGGTGCGGAGCCGGCGTTGGTCGCATCGATCGTGTACTGCAACAACTCGCCGGCTTTAACCGGGCGATCCATCGGTTCGTATCGCACTTTGCCGTCGTGCATCGAAACGATTCGGCCGACGAGGCGCAGGGCAATTTTTGGGGCGGCAGCCGACGCGGCGACCGTACATACCAGTACGACCGCTACAACGAGGGCGTGCATGCGGAGCATCCGCATAGAAACTCTCCTCACAAGGCACGACAAGACCAACCTCGGCGGAAACCGCGTTGTATAACGCGGACATAACCGGGGCTCGACACCCGCATCCTAGCAGCAGAGCGAGTGGTCGCGGCGTTCGCCTTGGGGAGTTTACAGAAGGTTGTCGATATTAACGGTGCGTAAGCGCAACGTAAAGCGCACGGCGCGGGCGCAAGAAACGCCCGCTCGGGAACGCATTCCGGTTAGTTCGAGAGCGCGCTCTTCGCCAGCTCGACGACGCTCGGATCGATCGCCGTCGTCGCGGCCTGGAACTGCACTTTGGCCAAATCGTGATGCCCCTGCATCAAATACGTTTCGCCCAGCAAGTAGTGCATCCAACCATCGTCTGGAGAGACGGCCAACCCTTCGAGAAGGGCCGCTTGCGCGAGCTGATAGAGGTGATGCGTCTCGTAGGCTATGGCGATATTGAAGTAGGCGTCGCGTCCGTAAGGCCATACCCGTATCGCCTGCGCGTAATAGGTGACCGCCGCTTTCCAGTTCCCGCGGTCGTCCTCAATATAGCCGAAGTTGACGATCGCCTCCGGGCGTTCCGGCGCGTACTGATAGGCTCGCTTCAAGATCGGCAGCGCGAGATCGTCGCGATGAAGATCCATATAGGCCACGCCGAGGTTATCGGTGCAAGAATAGTTGAACGGGTCGAGCCGCAAGCACGTCTCGAATTGGTCGATCGCATCGGTCGGGTCGTGCAGATCGAGAAAGACTAAACCCAGGCCGTTAATCGCCGGGATCGAGGTAGGATCGAGATTGAGCGCCCGGCGGTAACGCCCCAGCGCCAGGGTCGGATGATAGAGCGCCGCATATACCTGCGCGAGTTCTACGACGAGATCGGCATCGCTCGGATTTTTTTCGACCGCCTGTTCGACTTGAAGGCGGTATTGCTGCAGATCGCCCTTGCGTTCGTGGAGTACGACCAGATCGCCGACCGATGAAATGCCCGGCAGGCTTTTGTTGAATTGATCGATGGCGTCGTCGACGCGATTTTCGGCTGCGTAAACGGTCCCCAAGCGATTATGCGTCTCGCGATCGCGAGGATCGATATCGAGCGCCTGCCGATACGTCGCCTCCGCCCTGCCCATCTGGCCCGCCCGGTAATACAGGTCACCCAGAAAGCGCAACGCATCGGGCTGGTCGGGATGCCGTGCGACGTACAACTCCATGGACCTGAGCGCACCGGTCATGTTCCCCGCGGCAATGAGCTGCCGCGCCGTGTGAACGGCCTCGATTGCCGACTCGGCACGCGCGGCCAACGGCGTCATCGCAGCCGCCAGCAGCAGAGCCAGCACGAATATGAGAGCGCGGCGCACCATGGGATTACCCTCCGCTTCTGCGACCATTCTACACCCTTAATGCATCGAACAGCCCACACGTGACCGGCACAGTTCCGGAGGCCGGGCAAGGCGCGAACCCCAGGCGAGGCACACGGTTGGGGGAGCTACGATTTTTTGGGCCTTCACAGGATGTGAACTTCAAAGCTTCGCTTTGCCCAAAAAACGTAGCAGCGTTGGATTTTACAGGATGTAAAA
>DATKQG010000010.1 GCA_035532835.1 Candidatus Dormiibacterota bacterium | reverse complement strand
CTCGGCGATCGCATCGGTCCCGGGCGTGAACGTTCCGATCGGTGGATCCGGCTGGAACAACAACGTTGCGTACATTCGTGGTTCGCAGTCGTTCTTCACCAGCTACGAGTATGACGGCGTCCCCGTCAACCGTGCGTTCGATAACTACAACTCATCGACCGAGTCGAACTTGGGCTTGCAAGAGCTCCAGGTGTACACCGGCGGTGGCCCGGCCAGCAACTCGTCATCGGGTACGTCGGGCTTCATCAACCAGGTCATCAAGACCGGTACCTATCCCGGTTACGCCACCCTCACGGGCGGCATTGCCTCCAGCGCGTTCTACCATATGGCGAAGGTCGAAGCCGGCGGCGCAAGCCCCGACCGTAACTTCAGCTACTACGTAGGCGTCAGCGGCTACAATCAGGACTTCCGCCATTACGACAACAACAACGGCGCAAGCTTGATGGGCCCGGGCGGCATCCTCGCTGACTACTCAACGTCGCCGGCTTATAATTCGGCCGGTCCGATCTACGCTGCCATCCCTGGTGGCGCATATCCGATCTGTAACGCGGACGGCACGACGCCCACCTCCGTGCAGACACAAACAGGGCTGACGAATTTCTGTCTCTTTCAGTACAATGGTTTGTCGGCTTTGCAGAGCAACATCAGCGACCGCGAGAACGTGGTGAACTTCCACTTTGGTATCCCGCGTAAGAACGGTCAGAAAGATGACCTCCAGCTTCTCTGGAGTTCGTCGTCGATGTTGACCCATTACTATGGTTCGCCGAACGACCTCGGCGGCTACAACAACTACATGTTGGCTCAGACGGGCCTCCCATACGTTGCACCGACCTCGCCGATCACGGATTCTCCGTTCGTGACGGGCCAGTTCCCGGTCCAGGCCAACTACCCGTTCTACGTCGATGCGTACGTATTCAACCTGCCATTCGGGGCAAGCGTTACGAATGCAACGCCGGCCCTATACCAGTCGCCGGATAGCCCGGCAAATCGCGAGCCTTTTTCGCAGATTCCCGCAACGCAGCGCGACAGCATCTGGAACGACACGGGTATCGTGAAGCTCCAGTATACGCATCCGCTGAGCGACCGCGCGTACATGCGTCTAGCTGGTTACACGTTCTATTCCGATTGGAATCAGACGGGCCCGCTCTCGGCCGCGGCAAATTACTACTGGGGATACCCATCCCAGCCGGATGCGGCGAACTACCTGCTGTCCACGCATACGACGGGCGGCGAGTTCCAATTCAGCGACCAAGTCAACGATAAGAACTTAGTCTCGTTTACCGCGAACTATACGCGCGCTAATGTGCTGCGCGATAACAACTCCGGTTTCGTTATCGGCGGCCTGTTCGGCATTGCAAGCCCCGTCGGTCTTGTCAGCCAAGACGCGAGCGGTAGCTATACCTGCTACAACGCCACAACCGGTGCCCCCAAGGGCTGCTATAGCCCGAACGTCGGCTACGCGGATACCAAGTTCAACAATCCGGCCGCATTCACGGCCCCCCTGCCCCCAGGCAGCGCTGCTGCCGCGGCTGGTGCCCAGTACATCAACCTCTGGAACGGCCCGACGAAGGGCGCGTACAACTCGGTTAAGCCGCAGTTCACAACGCTCTCGTTGACCGATAACTTCCGTCCGAACGACAAGTGGCTGTTCAACGGCGGCCTCCGCTACGAACAGTACGTCTATGGTTTGGATCCGAGCAACTCGGCGGCGGATAACTTCTACGGCCAAGTGGTCCAGAAGTACATCTGCTACAACACCGCGACCAACCAGGTCTTCACCCCGCCGCTAACCCCGGGTGCGCCTTTCCCGGCGACGCCCTCGTACATTACCGGCGACTGTAACACCGCAGTCAGTACTGCGACCGGCACGACCGCGACGAACTGGGTCCACCCGAACGGTACCGCGCAAGACGGCACCCAATCGACCCTGTGGAACCCCATTTCGCCCAGCTCGTACAAGCTCAACTACTACTCGCTCCGCCTGGCCGGAACGTACACCGAATCGCCCGACACCGTCTGGCGCTTTGAGGGTGGACGCTACATCGAGCCCCCAATCTCGGCCTCGGTGCAGTATCTCGACCAGTCCGGCAACAACGTCCTGAATTGGGCGCAGTTCATCAACTTCGGCTACTTCACGCCGTTCCACAACGTTCCGTCGCAGACGTCGGGTCAGTATGACGTCTCGCTGGAACGCCATATCCGTGGAACCGACGTGAGCTTCAAGATCTCGCCCTTCTACAACCTCACCAACGGCTACCAAGCCCAGGCCTTCATCGGCCCCGGCTTCGTGACCCAGGTGCCGGTCGGGCAGTTCCGGAGCTACGGTATCGAATCGCAGATCACCAAGGGCGACTTCAATCGCAACGGCCTCTCGGGCCAGCTCTCGGTGACCTACACGAACGCCAAGGAACGCTTCCAGAAGATTCTGGCGAATAACCAGATGGATTCCGTTAACCAGGCGATCACCAATTACAACAACCTGACGACCTCGTCGCAGTGCTACACGCCATACGCTGGCGGTACCATCGGCGCACCGGCACCTTGCGGCGTCGGTACGATCGTTAACCCGTACTTCGGCAAGCCGAAGCAGAGCCTCGAAGACCCGAACGGTTGGTATGCACCGGCTGGTATTCTTACCACCCCCGGCTTCTACACCAACTTCGCGTTCTACGATGCTCCGTGGATCTCGTCGCTGATCCTGAACTATCGTCACGATAAGCTCGCGATCACGCCGAGCGTGCAGCTCGTTACCGGCTCGTCGTACGGTTCGCCGTTCGATGTGCAGGGTATCGACCCGCGCACGTGCACCGGCGTCGACCCCAGCGCCAGCGCGCCGGTCGGCCAGTGTAATTACCTCACCGTAGCCGGCGCTGCCGCGACTTCGACCGGCGTGCTGTACATTCCGAATCCGCAGACGGGCTCGTTTGCATCGGTCGGACAGTACCGCAACCCGTCGCTGCTCGTCGGCAACCTCGCGTTGACCTACGACCTCAACCCCCGCGTCACGGCGCACGTCACGCTCACGAACCTCTTCCACACCTGCTTCGGCGGGACGAAGGCCCCGTGGACGAACGCGTACGCTCCGGGACAAAACGTTTGCTCGTATAGCGCAAACGGCTCGTACGTCTCGAACTACCAGCTCGGCGCAGGCGCCGCGAACCCGGGTAACACCGCTGCATACGATGCGGCCGCCAACGGTACGACCCTGTACCCGTGGCAGCAGCAGTCGTACGCGCCGGGAACGGGCTCGTACGCAGGCAGCATCCCAGCTCCGTTCAACGCGTACTTCAACCTCGAGGTCAAGCTCTAGCCTCGCGCTAGCGTAAGACTCCGAAACGGGCAAGAGCCTCCGCATTCGCGGGGGCTCTTCTCTTTTTTGCCGAACTCGCGTGGACTGTGCGATACGGATACCAATGCGAAGAGTGCGAAGCCGCGATATTTCTGGTTACGACACGAACGGAGTTGGCGTGGCTCAAAGACCGCGTCCACGTCGCGCGCGAAGTCGCCAAACACTCCAGCAACGGCCTGGATACTTGGATGATGGACGGCCTCGAGTTCCTCAACGATCACCAAGGCCACGACGTCATGCTAGTAAGCAAACGCTAAGCCCGTGACGCAGATTGTCACACTAGAAACGACGCTCAAGCCGGCCTGAGAGCCTTGCCTTGCGCAGGCTCCCGCGTGATAGGATGGCATGGAGAGGTGCACATGCCGGCCGAATTACGCGATAGGCCCGAAGTCGAGTTGCTCGACGGACGGAAGTATCCCAAGGTGAGCCCCAAGCGCACGCATGGGATGGTCCAACTTGCGATGGCCATGATTCTTGTGCGTTGTGTAGGCGACCGCGGGGATACCGCTACGGAATGGCGCTGCAGGCTGGAGCCGCAGATCGAATTCGTTCCGGACGTAGCGTTTGTTTCGTTCGAACGGCTGCGCCCCTTATCGGAGGCCGAACGCGAAGAGCCCCCGTTTGCGCCCGATGTCGCCGTCGAGATCCGGTCGCCATCCTATCGAGCGGAATACGGCGCGCAGAAAACTGCCGCGTATCTCGCACATGGTTCATTGCTAGTCCTAGATATCGATCCGGAAACGCGAATCGTCTACGCTCACGCGCGAGGCGGTGCTCCTCGTGTCTTCCACGAGAAGCAGACATTCGCGCACGAAAACATGCCGTCACTGCACTTCGAAGTAGCCGAGCTCTTTGCGCGGATCCGCGCTCAGGAGCAATAACCATGCCAAAAACAAAAATGCCGCGCGTCTACACGCGCGGCATTTTTGTTTCAAGCGAGACCTGCTCTACTCGGGGATGCGGAGATGCTGGCCGGGTTGGAGCGATGCGGCGGCGAGGTGATTCGCTTGGCTGATGCGATCGATCGTTTCTTGAACGTCGGCGTTCGGCGCGGAATGCGCGGCCGCGATCGACCAGAGCGTGTCGCCGCGCTGGACGGTGACGGTGGTGTAACGCTGAGCGGTCGCAGCATACAAGCGCATGCCGGAGAGCGTCGGTAGCGTTACCGTCAAGCTCAAGGCGGCTAGTGCAATGATCGGCATCAGGGTTATTTTCTTGCGCGTACTCACCGTTTTTGCTCCTTACTATATCTTGTGGCAAACGAACGTTCGACTACGAAGAGGTCTATAGGTTGGGCCAAACGCCTGTTCGTCCCCTAGATTTTACCACGGACCGGCCAAGCGTTGTCAAGCGGGGCGCGAACGTATGTTTGCCTTCTCGGTCGTTCTTATGTTAAGGTTGTAGGCGAATGTAGTGCCATACGCATGGCACTTTTTGACGCCAACCGGGGGAACTATGACGGAAAAACCGGCTACCGAGCGCCAGCAACAGATTTTGCACGTGATTCATGCCTTTACGAACGAGCAGGGCTACCCGCCCTCGGTCCGCGAGATCGGCGAGCGGGTGGGCCTATCGTCCTCGTCCACGATTCACGCGCACCTCAAGGCGCTCGAAAAACGCGGGATGATCTCGCGCGACGCCACCAAGCCGCGAGCGATGCGCTCGGAGATGCCCGGCGCGCGCCAGCCCGACGCGATGGTGATGCCGATCCTCGGCAAGGTCGCCGCGGGCGTGCCGATCGCCGCGCAAGAGGATCTGGAAGGCGAGTTTCTCTTGCCGATCGGCTTCCTGCCCAAAGCCTCGGATGCGTTCATGCTGCGCGTTCAAGGCGATTCGATGATCGATGCGGCCATCTTGGATGGCGACCTCATCGTCGTGCGGCCGCAGAAATCGGCCGCCAATGGCGAGATCGTGGTCGCGATGCTCGAAGGCGAAGCCACGGTCAAGCGCTTCTATAAAGAAACCGGCCGCGTGCGATTGCAGCCGGAGAATCGCAGCATGGCGCCAATCTACGCGAGCGATGTTGAGATCATCGGTCGCGTTGAGGCTGTCGTCCGCCGGATCTAAGATCGAGGCCTGGTTCGAAGCGCGCGTCGTCCCCGCGATGCGCCGCTTCGGCGATTTCCCCTATGTCGCGGCCGTGCGCGACGCGCTGCCGCCGAGCTTCATCGTCCTGCTCGTGGCGCTGGCGATCCTCCTGCCCTTTAGCCACCAGCCCGGGCCGTTCTTCAGCCGCACGCTCGGGCTGCGCATTTCGCAGGCGCTCCTACCCGCGTTCGGCGTCATGGCGCCGGCGCTCGCGATCGCGCTTTCGATCGCATACGCGCGCAAAGCCGCCCTCTTCGCTGCCCCCATGCTTTTGGGCACGGTGGCGGGGATGGCGCTGGCGCTACCGCGGCCTTTCGGCCCGACGCCCATCACCTATCTGCACGAACTTGGCCCGAGCGGCTTATTTCTGGCGATGCTGGTGGCCGGTGTGGTGGCTGCCGCCATCGCCGTCGCGCGCCGCACCATCGCTTCGCGCCGTCTTGCGGAGTGGGCCGGCGCCGCGGCCGGCGCCGCTATCTTCGCGGCATTTCTCTTCGCGCATATCTCGGTCGCCGGGCTCGTCGCCCAAGCGATGCTGCCGCTCGCGCACCTGGGCGATAGTTACGTTGCGTTGCTCGTCATCGTCTTCGTTGAAACGGCGCTGTGGACCGCGGGGATCCACGGCCCGGCTACGCTTGCGGCGGTGGTGACGCCGCTCTATCTTGCGTTGCAGGCGCAGAACACGCAGGCGTTCATCGCGCACCAACCGCTCCCGCACATCGTGGTTGTCTCGCTGTTTCTCTTCGTCTTTCCCGGAGGCGCGGGCGGGACGTTGCCGCTCGCGGTATTGCTGCTGCGCTCCAGGATTCAACGCTTGCGGCAGACGGGGCGCGTGGCGATCGTGCCGGCATTCTTCAATATCAACGAACCGCTGATTTTCGGAGCACCGATCGTGTTTAATCCGTACCTTGCAATTCCGTTTATCGTCGTACCGATGGTGCTCGCCACGACGACGTACGTCGCGGTCGCGTTGCAGTGGGTCGCGCGCCCGGCGATGTACGTGCCATCTTCAATCCCAACGTTGATCTCCACGTATCTGGCCACGTACGATCTGCGAGCGATCGTGCTCGTGCTCGCCAACGTCGCCATCGCGGCGGTTGTGTATTGGCCGTTCGTGCGCGCATACGAACGGCATTTGGAGGCGGCGGCGTGATTGAATCGCTGTGCCGTCGCTTCTCCATCGACGGCGATCTGCGCGATGCCGCACTACGCGCGCACGCGCGCGTTTCGCACGTTTCGTATGTGGCGCAAACTGAAAACAAGCTGGCGATGCTGGCGGCCTTTATGGATGCGGGTTTGAGCGAAAGCGATCTGGCCGGATCGACCGGGTACGGGTACGACGACGCCGCTCGCGCTTCATACGAAAGCCTGATCGCGCGCATCTTCGGTACGGAGCGCGCGCTCGCGCGGCTCTCGCTCGTGAGCGGTACGCATGCGATCGTCACGGCGCTGGCGGCTTGCACGCCGCCGGGGCGGAGCATCATCTCGATCGCAGGCCGCCCGTACGATACGTTGCGCAACGCCATCTGCGACGCACCGTTCGCGCTGGTCGAACAGGGCGTGCGCTACGACGAGGTCTCGTTGCTTCGCGACGGTACGGTGGATCTGGACGGCGTCGCCGCGGCGCTCGAGCGCGCGCCGGACGCGACGGTCTTCGTCCAGCGCTCGCGCGGGTACGCGCCGCGGCCCTCGCTCGATATTGCGGCCTGCGAGCGCATCTTTGCCGCCGTCAAGGCCGCGGCGCCGGCGGCGACGATCTTGGTCGATAATTGCTACGGCGAGTTGGTCGAAACGCGCGAGCCCACCCACGTCGGGGCCGATCTCGTCATGGGATCGCTCATCAAGAACCTCGGGGGCACGCTCGCGCCGGGTGGCGGGTATGTGGCCGGGCGGGCCGATCTCATCGAACGCGTAGCCGCGCGGTTGTACGCTCCGGGTCTGCGCGATGCGCTCGGCCCGACGTTCGGGTTCGGCCGCGCCTTCGTGCACGGGCTCTTTCTGGCGCCGCTCGTCGTGGAGCAGACGCTTCGCGGGCTCGATTTCGCCGCCGCGCTCTTCGAGGATCTCGGCTACGCCGTGGACCCGATGCCCGGCGTGCCGCGCACCGATATCGTGCAGGCCATCCGCCTGGGAAGCCGCGATGCGCTCGTGCGCTTCGCCGAAGGCTTGCAGCGAGCCATGCCGTTGAACGCCCGCTTCCGCCCGGAGCCGGGCCCCGTCCCCGGCTATGCCGATCCGGTGATCATGTCGAGCGGGTCCTTCGTCGGCGGGGCGACCATCGAGCTCTCCTGCGACGCGCCGCTCAGAGAGCCGTTCGAGGTCTATTTGCAGGGCGGAATGGTTGCCGAGCACACCATCGCCGGCGCCCTTCTGGCGGCGCGTGCGGTTCGGGGTTGAAGGCCGCCGTCCGAGCGCAGAGAACCGTAACCCCCGTGAGTACCAGAGAGGATCAATCGCACGGGCGGCGTTTTATCCGAGCGCACGTCGAAGTTCCGGTAACACTCATCGTTCCGGGCGAAGAGTTGATTTTGGACGCGCGCTCGATCGACGTGAGCCGCGGCGGAATGCGCGTCGCTACCTCGGCCGACGTGCCGGCCGGGCACTTGGTCGTGCTGCGCTTTACGCTCCCGGAGGGCGAGCGCGAATTATTGGTTCGCGGCCGAGTCGTGCTCTCGTTTTACGACAATGCGGCCGAGAGTTACGCGCACGGCGTCGCTTTCACCCAGTACACCCCGCAAGACCACGACGAAATCAGCCGCTTCGTAACTGCGTCGTCCGAAGCAACCGACGCGCTCTAGCGCGGCAAGCGGTCCCCTACTCTTGCTTTCCGCCCAAGAACCCGTAGAAGAAATAGCGGTTTCCGTCGTTCGTGGTCACAACGATTCTCGTGTCCTGTAGCTCGGCGGCGGTCACCGTTTTACCCACGAGCGTTTCGAGAATAGCCTGCGCCTGGAGGAACTCAGCCTCCCGCAGGGCATCCGGCTCCACCTCTATGAGCTGTAGGAGCTCGTCGATTCGGTCGTTCATGGTCACTCTTTGAATAATCGTCCGAAGATGGGTTTTTGTTAGCTTCTCTTAACCAAATCGGCCCGGCGCCAGGAGGCACACGGGCGCACCAGAGAAGGGCACGCTGCCATGTACCTGCTTGAAGTTCTCAGCGGACCGCTCGATGGAAAGACCTGGTCCTTCGAGCAAGAGATCACGATCGGACGCGACGACGCGCTCGCCGAGGCGTGCATCGCGCTCGATCGTTACGTCTCACGCAAACACGCGAAGCTGTTTGCCTCCGGCGAGACCCTGCTGTTGACCGATCTCGAAAGCCGCAACGGCACCAAGCTCGACGGTGCCGCGGTCTCCGGCGAGGCGTCGCTTGGAATCGGCGTCCCCTTCATCGTGGGGCGCACCGTTCTGCGCGTCACCCACGTCTCGTAGCCTCCCCGCATGCAACTCGCCGCGACCCTCGCGCAGGCCGACGCGCTCTTTGAAATTCTGCCGCGGCCGGTCGGCTTTATCCCAACCATGGGCGCCTTGCACGACGGCCATCTGGCCCTCGTACGCCGCGCGCGTGAAGAGTGCGTTGCGGTCGTCGCGTCGGTGTTCGTGAACCCGTTGCAGTTTGCGGCCGGCGAAGATCTCGATCGCTACCCGCGAGATTTTGAAGGCGACCGCGAAAAACTCGCGCATGCCGGCGTCGACGTGCTCTTTGCCCCACCGAACGACGCGATGTATCCGCCGGGTTTTTCCACCGGCATCGACGTCGGGGCGATCGGAGCCGGCTTCGAAGGCGCGGCGCGCCCGACCCATTTTCGCGGCGTCGCTACGGTGGTGGGGAAGCTTTTGCACCTCGTTAAGCCCGACCGGCTCTACCTCGGGCAAAAAGATGCGCAGCAAACCGCCGTCGTGCGGCGCATGGTGCGCGATCTCGCTTTCGATGCGCAGGTGGTCGTCGTTCCGACGGTGCGCGAGGCCGACGGCCTGGCTCTTTCGAGCCGCAACGCTTATTTGAGTGCCGCCGAGCGCGCGGCCGCGCCGAGTTTGCACGCATCGTTGCTGGCGTTTCGCGATGCGCTCGCCCAGGGTGCGAGCAAAGCGCAGGCATACGAACGTGCCAAGACGATCGTCGATCCCCTCGCGCATCTACACTATCTCGACATCGTCGACGCGCAAACGTTCGAGCCGCTCGAAACCCTGCGGTCGGATGCGTTCGCGATCGGCGCCGCGAACTTCGGGGCGACCCGGTTGCTCGATAACCTTTGGATCGAGTCGCTATGAACGGCGTACGCGTTTTGCTCGGCGTGTGCGGCGGCATCGCCGCCTACAAAGCTGCGGCGCTTACCAGCACGCTGGTGCAACGCGGCGTCGAGCTCGACGTCATCTTGACGGCATCGGCGGAGCGTTTTATCGCGCCGCTCACCTTCGCATCGCTCACCGCGCGCCCAGTATTCGGCTCATTGTGGGACGCCCCGGAGCGCATTCCGCACATACGACTCGTTCGCGAAGCGCAAGCGATCCTCATCGCTCCCGCCACCGCTAACGTCATCGCGAAGCTCGCGCACGGCATCGCCGACGATCTGCTCACCACGGCCGTGCTCGCGGCGCGCATCCCCGTCGTCATCGCGCCGGCGATGAATAGTGCGATGTACGAGCATCCCGCAACGGTCGCGAACCTGGCGTTATTGCGCGAGCGCGGATACGAAATCGTCGAACCGGAACGCGGCTTCTTGGCCGAGCGCGAGAGCGGGACCGGACGGCTTGCGAGCGAGGAACGGCTGATCGAGGCGCTCGAACGCGCGTTGCGCCGCCGCAACTCGCTTGCGGGGAAGCGCATCGCCATCACCGCCGGCCCAACGCGCGAAGCCTTCGATCCGATTCGTTTCGTGAGCAACGCTTCCACCGGGGCGATCGGCATAGCACTCGCGCGCGAAGCGGCGCTCCGCGGCGCCGAGGTCGTGCTGCTGCTCGGGCCGACGCTGCTCGAACCTCCGGCGCAGGTGACGACCGTGCGGTTCACCACCGCGCGCGAATTGTTCGATGCCGCGATGCGGCACGCGGTGGGAGCCGATTGGACGATTGCAACGGCGGCCGTCGCCGATTATCGCCCGGCCGAAACCGCGGCTTCAAAACTCAAGAAGAGCGATGGCGATTTGCTCGTGCGTTTCGAACGCAATCCCGACGTGCTGGCGACTCTGGGCGAACGTAAAGGCGGCAGCAAATTGGTGGGGTTCGCCGCCGAAACCGACGACCACGAGGCCAACGCTCGCGAAAAGTTGCGCAACAAACACCTCGATGCGATCGTGCTCAACGACGTGCGCGACGAGCGCGGCTTCGGCCTCGTGCAGAGCACGCTGACGTTGCTGTGGGGCGCCAAGGATAAACGGGAAATCGGCACCGGTACCAAACCGCATCTAGCCGCGCGGTTGCTCGACGCATTGGAAGAGGTGCTCGGATGCTCTTAGCGATCGACGTCGGGAACACCGAGACCAAACTCGGCTGCTTTTCGCCCAGCGGCGAGGTGCAGCATATGTGGCGCGTCACGACCGAGCTGCGGCGCACGGCCGACGAATACGGCGTCTTCTTCACGCAATTATTCGCGACCCAAGGGCTCGATCACCGAGCGATCGACGCCGTCGCGATCGCTAGCGTCGTACCGAACCTCGACCGCATTCTCGAGAGCGCGTGCGAGCGGTTCTTCGGCGCGACCCCGATGTTTCTAAAGGCGCACAAACAAACGTTGATGCCGGTGCGCACCGATCGCCCTTCGGAAGTCGGCGCCGATTTGGTCGCGGCCGCGATCGGCGGGCGGGCTCGCTACGGTGCCCCGCTGATCGTGATTAGCTACGGTACCGCAACGGTCTTCATGGCGATTTCGCAGGCCGGCGAATACATGGGCGTGGCGATCGCGCCGGGCATCAATACCTCGATCGACGCGCTGGTCGGCAACACCGCGAAACTCCCGCAGATCGCGCTCGAAGCGCCCGAGCGCGCGATCGGTCGCAACACGATCGAAGCGTTGCAAGCCGGGATCGTCTACGGTTTCGTCGGGCAGACCGAGGCGCTGGTCGGCCGCATGCGCGAGGAACTGGGCGCGCACGCGCGCGTCGTGGCCACCGGCGGTTTGGCCGAGGTCATCGCCAAACATTCGGCGCAGATCGAGCTGGTCGACCCCCACCTGAGCATGATCGGATTACGCCTCTTCCACGAATCCTTGGCTGTGCTATAGTAGGGGGCGCCATGCCACCCACGGTCGCCCCGCTGCAGATCGGCAGCCACCAGATTTGGCCGCCCCTCGTGCTCGCGCCGATGTCCGGCGTTACCAACCGGACGATGCGCGCGCTCTATAAGCCCTTTGGCTTGGGCCTGACCGTGACGGAATTCGTCTCGTCCAACGCGCTGAAGTACACGAACAAGCGCACGATGGAGATGATCGATCAGCACGGCCTCGAGAAGCCCGTTTCCACGCAGCTCTGGGGCGACGATCCAGAGGCGATGGCCGCAGCCGCAAAGGTCGTGCGCGAGTGCGGCGCCGACATCGTCGACATCAACTTCGGTTGCCCCGCCCCCAAGGTCACGAAAACCAACGGCGGCTCCGCCTGCCTGCGCGACGTCGAACGCTGCGAAGCGATCATGGATGCGGTCGTGCGCGCGGTCGATTGCCCGGTCACGATGAAGATGCGTTTGGGTTGGACCGAAACGGACCTGGTCTATATCGACGTCGCGCAGCGCGCGCAGCGCGTCGGCGTGCAAGCGGTAACACTGCATGCACGCACGGCGCGCCAGTTTTACAAAGGCAGCGCCGATTGGGAGCATATCGCGCGCCTCAAGGCGGCGATCGATATTCCGGTAATCGGTAACGGCGATCTCGACGACGCGCATCTGGCGATGGAGCGCATGCGCGCGAGCGGCGTCGATGCGATCATGCTCGGGCGCGCGACGCTCGGCAACCCCTGGCTCATCTCGCAGATTCGCGACCTCATGGAGGGCCGCGCCGCGCAGCCGACGCCGCCGGCGGCGGATCGTTTACGCTTCTGCATCGAACACTACGACCGTATGGTGGAGGAGCAAGGCGAATCGCGCGCGGTTCCCCAGATGCGCAAGCACGTCGCGTTGTACTTGAAAGGCATCGCGGGAGCCGCGGTGTTGCGCGAGCGCATCATGCGCATCGCCGGCGCCGGCGAAGCGAAAGCGGTTCTTCAGGAAGCGATCGATCGGCTTGAAGCCGAAGCGACTATCGCGGCTTAGCTTCTACCGCTTCGATCCGCACTTCGATTCGCCCAAGCCGGCAATCCATCGCATCGAATTGCACGTCGTGCCGGTCGAGGTGTCGTCTGATCGCATCGAGTTGTACGTCGTGCCGCGCGAGGTGGGCTTCGATGCCTTCGAATCGGCGGTCTACGCCATCAAATCGGCGGTCGATGCCTTCAAAACGGCGATCTATTGCATCAAAACGTGTCTCTACCGCTGCTCGGAAATCGAGCATGGCGTCGAGGAGTTCGCGTGTCGTCGGCTGCGCGTCCATGGTGGCACTCTGGCATACGGAAGTTGCCAAGATGTTTCCTCCGGATGGACGGTTATCGAAGAGCAAGGCAGGCGGGTAGCGAAGGAAGCGGATCATGTTGGAATCACGGGACGCCCTGTACGGCGCCGCCTCGCCGCAAGAGTTGGCGAACGAGGTGTTCGAAAACTATCGGCAGTACGTGAACCCGCCGTTGGCGCGCGTCATGAAACTCTCGGCCTCGCCGATCGAGGTGCGGGCGCAAGGTACGACGATTTGGGACCACCGGGGCAAGGCGTACCTCGATTTCGCGGGCGGATACGGCGTCTTCACGCTCGGGCACTCCCATCCGCGCGTGGTCGCGGCGGTCAAGGCCCAGCTCGACCTGATGTCGCTCTCGGGAAAAACGATGTTCAACGTGCTGCTCGGGCGCGTCTCGAAGCGACTTGCGGAGATCACGCCCGGCGATCTGCAGATCTCGTTCTGGTGCAATAGCGGCACCGAAGCGGTGGAAGGGGCGATCAAACTCGCTCGCCGCGCGACCGGGCGCGCCACCATCGTCGCCACCCACGATGCCTACCACGGCAAGACGTTCGGAGCCCTCTCGATCAGCGGCCGGGAGACGTTTCAGGCCCCTTTTCGCCCACTCTTGGCCGACGTCGTCCACATCCCGTTCGGCGATGCGAGCGCTCTGGATCGGGCGCTCGAAGGCGCGGCCGCATTCGTCGTCGAGCCGGTACAGGGCGAAGGCGGCGTCAATATTCCGCCACCCGGCTACCTGCGGGCCGCCCGTGAGGCCTGCGACCGCGCGGGCGCCCTGCTGATCGCCGACGAGGTGCAGACGGGCCTCGGGCGCTGCGGGACGCTCTTCGGATGCGATCGCGACGGGGTCGTGCCCGACGTCATGACGCTCGCGAAGGGGCTCTCCGGCGGCGTCATGCCGGCCGGCGCCTACATCGCGCGGGCGAGCGTCTGGAATGCCGCCTACGCCAAGGCGCCGCTCTTGCATACCTCCACCTTCGGCGGCGGCGAACTGGCCTGCGCGGCGGCCCTGGCGGCCATGGACGTCCTCCAGGAGGATGGCCTCGTGGAAAACGCCCGCGTGCGCGGAGCGCAGTTGCTCGACGGGTGCCGGGCCATCGCGGCCGAGTACCCCGAGGTTATCCGCGAGGCCCGCGGCCTCGGCTTATTGGTCGGGGTCGAACTCACGAACGAAGGATACGGCGGCTGGATTATCCCCGAGATGGTGAAGGCCGGCGTGACGGCGGCGTGGACGCTCAATCAGCAACGCGTGATTCGGCTCGAGCCGCCGCTGGTCGTCACCGCGGATGAGGTCGAGCGCGCTTTGGGCGCGCTGCGGGCAGGGGTGGCAACCGCCGTTCAGAAGCTAGGGCGCTTGTAAAAATGCCCTACGTAGAAACCTCGATTGCCATCGCGGCCCCGGCCCGAGTGGTGTACGAACTTGCCAAGGACCAAGAGCGTTTTCCGCAGTTCATGCCGGACGTTGAAGCCGTCACGGTCTTGGAAGTACACCCCGACCATACCCTCTCGCGCTGGAAGACGCTGGTCGAAGAGGCGCCGATCGAGTGGATCGAGGAAGATCGCTTCTACGACGACGCGTTGCGCATCGAGTACAAGCTGCTGGAAGGCGACTTGGACACCTTCGAAGGCGCGTGGACGTTCGACGAGCGCGACGGGGTGACGTACGTCAAACTTACCGTCGACTACGATTTCGGCGTCCCGACGCTGGCGGAGTTGATCGGCCCGACGCTGCAGAAGAAGGTCGTGGAGAATAGTGAGATGATGCTGGCCGCACTGAAGAACGAAGCCGAACGGCCGTGAGCGCGAATACGCCGAAGTTTTGTTTCGTCGTGCACCCGCTCTCGCTCGACGACGTCGCGCGATACGAGCCCGGGGCAAAAGGGAAGGGCGCGCCGATCGTGCGCAAGATCATGGAGTGGATGCCGCCCTGGAACGCCGTCCACGTTACCGGCGTGCGCACGCCGGACGGGCGGGAGACCGAGGGCTGGTTCGTCAGCGCGCCGCTGCTCCCCGAGCAGATGATGGAGTTCCCGCGCGAAGAGGTGTACACGCGCATCCTGCGCGCGATCGAGATCGGCGTCGAGATGGGCGCGCAGATCGCGGGCTTGGGCGCATTTACCGCCGTCGTCGGCGACGGCGGCGTGACCATTGCAGAACGTTCGCCGATCCCGGTAACGACCGGCAATTCGCTGACCATTGCGGCCGGGGTGCATAGCTTCTTTCGAGGCGCGGACGAGATGGGCATCGATCCCGCGGCGTCAACCGTGGTGGTCGTCGGAGCGACCGGTTCGATCGGCGCCGCATGCGTTAAATTGATCGCTCCCCGGGTCGGACACATCATTTTGGTCGCGCGCAACGCGACGCGCTTGGCGAAGTTTCACGAACAGATCGCACCGGAATTACCGTGCGAGTCGTCGTTTACGACCGATATCTCGGCGGCGGTACGCCGCGCGCAACTGATTCTCACCGCGACGTCGTCCACGCAGGACGTGATCGAGCCCGAAGATTTGCAGACCGGATCGGTCGTATGCGAACTCTCGCTGCCGCACGACGTTAGCCGCCGCGTCGCTACCGAGCGCCCCGACGTGCTCGTTACCGAGGGCGGTAACATGGTGGTCCCCGGAACGCCGTACTTCGAACGCGTCCGCGAACCCGGAAGCGAATTCGATCTGAATCTCCCCCCGCGCACGGCCCTGGCCTGCATGAGCGAGACGATGGTGCTCGCATTGGAAAATCGGCTGGAGTCGTTTACCCTCGGTCGCGGCATCGACGTGCAGAAGGTGATGGAGATCGACGAAATGGCGAAACGCTGCGGATTTACGCTGGCGGGAATGCGCTCGTTCGATACCGCCGTGACGGCGGAGCGGATCGCGCAGATTCGCGAAGCCGCCGACGCGCGCCGGCGAGTGCTCGCATCGTGAGGACGGCATGAAACGCATCGTCTCGGTCTCTTTGGGCTCCTCGACTCGCGACCATCGCGCGATCGTGTCGTTGCTCGGCGAAGATTTCGACATCTCGCGCATCGGAATGGACGGTAAACTCGATGCGGCGATCGCCAAAGTGCGCGAACTCGACGGTACGGTCGATGCGATCGGCCTGGGCGGCATCGACGTGTACCTCTACGCGGGATCGAAGCGCTATGCGCTGCGCGACGGCCTGCGTTTGCTCGAAGCCGCGAAGATTACGCCGGTGGTCGACGGCAGCGGCTTGAAGAACACGCTCGAGCGAAAGGCCGTTGGGTTCATGCAGAGCGCGCTCGGGATCGATTTGCGCGGCAAGCACGTGCTGATGGTGAGCGCGCTCGATCGCTTCGGCATGGCGCAAGCGCTGGTGGATGCCGGAGCCGACGTGATGTTCGGCGACTTCATTTTCGCACTCGATAAAGACATGCCGGTGCGCGGGCTGCACGAGTTCGAGCTCTTGGCCGAAAAATATCTGCCCGACGCATGCAAGTTGCCGTTTCAGTTTTTCTATCCGACCGGCAAAAAGCAAGACAAGCCGCCCGAGCCGAAATACCCGCAGTATTACGCGGAAGCGGAAATCATCGCGGGCGATTTCCACTTCATGCGCCAGTTCATGCCGGATCGCTTGGATGGCAAGATCGTCCTGACGAACACCGTCACGCAAGCGAACATCGACGAATTGCGCGACCGCGGCGTCAAGCTGCTGATCACGACGACGCCGGATTTCGACGGCCGCTCGTTCGGCACCAACGTCATCGAAGCGGCGCTGCTGGCGTTACTCGGAAAAAAATGGGCCGACATCACGCCGGGCGATTACGAGCGCGTTCTCGACGAGTTGCATCTCGAACCGCGCGTCATCACGCTGAACTAAATGCCATCGCGGCGCCTGCCCAAGGTGCTGAAATTTTTCGATATCTCGGTGCTCGCAAGCGCATCGATGGGGCCGGCCTATTCGCTCGCCTCGACGATGGGGCCGATGGTGGCGGCGGCCGGCGGCGCGGCTCCGCTCGCGTTGATCGCGTTGGGTGCGATCATGCTGTGCATGGCGGTCGCGTTCGCGCAGCTCTCGCGCGTCGCACCCAACGCGGGGTCTTCGTATTCGTGGATCCGCATGGCGTTCGGCCACCGCGTCGGCGCCTACGGCGCGTGGCTGCTGTTGCTTTCGAATTTCTTTGCGACGATGGCGACCGCGGTCCCGGCCGGAATCTATACCCTGGAGCTGGTCGCGCCGGCCCGCGCGCAGGACCCGCTCTGGGCGGCGTGCGTGGGCGGGGTGTGGATCGTTGCGAGCTCGGTGCTGCTGTACGTCGGCATCCGGCCGACGGCGATGGTCACGTTGGTTGCGCTGGCGGTCGAGCTCGTGGTCCTGGCGGCCAGCGCGGTGGCCGCGGAGTTCTTGCCCCACGCGCCAGTCGCAAGCGTGGCGCACGCCGCGGCCCTTCCGGTGCTGCCGCTCTCCGTCGCCGGGTTCATCGGGGCGATGACGCTGGGCATCTGGATGAGCGACGGTTGGGAGATCTCCGCCTCGGCGAGCGAGGAAGTGGACGACGACGCTTCGGCGTCGGGGCGGGGCGGCATGGCCGGCCTGGTGGTCACCATCGTTCTGCTCGTGCTTTGCATGGTCGCCTATCTGCATCTCGGGACGCCGGCGGGGTTCGCCGCCCACCAAGCGGACTCGCTCGCCTACGTGAGCGATTTGCTCGGCGGCGGCGCGTGGCGGTTCGCCATCGTCATCACGGTGATGCTCTCGACGCTCTCGACGCTATGGACCACGATTCTGTACCTCTCTCGCTCGGTCTATGCGATGGGCCGGGACGGCGTGCTCCCGCGCGTCCTAGGCCGCTTAGACGGGCGCAGCGAGCCCCTCTGGGCGCTTGCCGCCGTCGCCGCGCTGGTGACGGTCTGCGAACTGGTGACCGGCCTTTCGCCCAGCGCCGCCGACCAGCTCGATGTGGTAGTCAACGCCTCCTCGGTATTCCTGGGGTTGCTATTCGTGTTCAGCGCGGCGGCGGCCGCGCGGCAGTTCTGGCCGAGCCGCGCCGTGGCGCTCCCCCTGCTCGGGGCGATCGCGCTGCTGGCCGTGCTCGGAGCCACGATCGGATCGGAGAACCGGCAGCTTCAGTGGTACGCATGGGCGGGCGTGATTCTGGGAATACCCTTTGCGTTCTGGCGCGGCAGGGCCACGCTCTGACCTCGCGAACCAACCGCGCCAGCGTCCCGCGGGGCGCGCTTCTCGTTCCACGGGCACCTGTGGGCGCTACAGCGTTCCATACGTTCTCGGTTTGAGGGTCTGTTACTTGAACGAAAAAGAAATCGTCCTGACGCCCGAGGGGCTGACGAAACTGCAAAACGAGCTCGACGAACTCAAGGCCGTACACCGCAAAGAAGTTAACGATCGGATTCGCCAAGCCAAAGAGTACGGCGATCTGAGCGAAAACGCCGAATACGAAGACGCCAAGCAAGAACAGGCATTCATCGAGGGGAGAATCCTCAAACTCGAGGGGATGATTCGCAACGCGCGACTCATCGACGAATCGGAGTACGCCGCCGACGAAGTGCATCTCGGCGCGTCGGTAAGGGTGAAGGACCTCAAGAACAACGAGAGCTACGATTTCACGATCGTCGGATCGGCCGAGGCCGACCCTTCGAGCCAGCGCATCTCGAACGAATCCCCGCTCGGGCGCGCGCTGATGGCGCACAAAAAGGGCGAGACGGTCGACGTCACCACTCCTCGCGGCGTCGTGAAATATAAGATCGAATCGATCGGCAGCACCGCCGCTCCCAAGAAGGCTGCGAAAAAAGCCTCGTAGCGTAACGTCATGGACGAAGAACTAGGCAAAACCGAAGCCTCACTCGTGGCGGCCAGACGCGATCATCTGGCCGCCTTGCGTTCGCGCGGAAGCGACCCGTTTCTGGCAACGCGTTACGAGGTGGAAGCGACCGCGCAAGAGTTGCTCGCGCGTTACGCGTTTCTCGAAGTCGGGCAGAAAGCCGATGCCGAGGGCTGGAATCTGGCCGGGCGCATCATGTCCAAACGCACGATGGGCAAGACGATCTTTGCCGATCTCCACGATCGCACCGGACGCATCCAACTCTACGTGCGCAAGGACGAACTCGGCGAGGAGCCGTTCGCGACGTGGGAAGCGCTGGACCGCGGCGATATCGTCGGCGTGCGCGGCTACATGTTTCGTTCGAAGAAGGGCGACCTCACGCTGCACGTTACGGCGTTTGCGGTGCTGGGCAAAGCCTTGATGCCGCTTCCGGATAAGTGGCACGGCCTCCAGGACGTCGAGAAGCGCTACCGTCAGCGTTACGTCGATCTCATCGTAAATCCCGACGTGCGGGATACGTTCATCTTGCGCAGCCGAATCGTTTCGGAGACCCGCCGTTTCATCGACGAACGCGGTTTTTACGAAGTCGAGACGCCGACGCTGTTGCACGTCGCCGGCGGAGCCTCCGCGCGCCCGTTTCTCACCAGCGTCAACGCACTCTCCGACGAAGAAATGCAGTTGCGCATCGCGACCGAGCTCAATCTCAAACGCCTGATCGTTGGCGGTATGGAACGCGTGTACGAAATCGGGCGCATCTTCCGCAACGAAGGCATCGATACGACACACAATCCCGAATTCACGATGCTGGAGCTGTACGCCGCCTATTGGGACGTTCACGATATGCTCGCGTTCAACGAAGCGTTGATCGCGCATTTGGTCTCGGTGGTGACCGGCGGCAACACGGAATTGAAGAACGGCGATCGCACCCTCTCGTTCGCACGCCCGTTCGCACGCGTTTCCTATCTCGACGGCATCGCGCAGTATAGCGACGGGCGCTTCACGCGCGAACGCCTGCTCGATCCGGACGGTGCCGCGCAGATCTTGGCCGAACTCGGGATGCCGAAATCCCCGACGCACGGCCACGCGCTGGACAAAATTTTCGAACGAGTGCTCGAGCCCAATCTCGTCCAGCCGACCTTCGTCACGGATTACCCGGTCGTGATCTCGCCGCTCGCCAAACGCAAAGCCGACGACCCGCAATTGGTAGATCGATACGAACTGTTCTGCAATCGGATGGAAGTCTCCAACGCGTTTACGGAATTGAACGACCCGGACGATCAGCGCGCGCGCTTCGAGGCCCAGGTTGCGGAACGCGCCAAAGGCGACGACGAAATCCCCGAACCAGATTGGGATTTCGTGCGCGCGCTCGAGTACGGCATGCCGCCGACGGCCGGCATCGGCATCGGCATCGATCGTCTGGTCATGTTGCTCACCGACAATGCGTCGATCCGGGACGTGCTGCTGTTTCCGTTGCAGCGCCAACACGGGTAGCGCGAGGTGGACGGACAGAAGTGCGGGCACGTGCAGTGTACGTGTTACGTCGATCTCGGGCAGACGTATTGCAGCGATCGATGCGCCGAGTACGATAAGCAAGACGCGGATCTTCCGGCCCACGATCGCTGCGGCTGTCGCCACGATACCTGCATGAACGGTTACTAACCGGCGATGAGCACCCCGGCGATATCGGTCTCCGTCTCGTGGGCGATTTCGCAGTATCGCCAGACCCTCACGGCTTTGAGTTCCCGAGCTCAGAGCTTGGGCAAGATCGTACGTCCGAAGGACCCGCCGGAGGCCGTCCGTTACTTTCGGACGATCGGCCTCGGGCGAAATATCGATACCTACGCCTGAAACCTACCAAAAGTAGCTTGTGTTCGAGGGATGGTTACTATCACCAGTATCGATATTGAGGAGCTCATCCATGGATCTAACCAAAGAATTCCCCCGCAGCGTGCACGCCAAATGGCTCGGCATCGTCCAAATCGGCCGGACCGTCGACAAGGGCAAGGCGCTCGCGCACGGCAACATCGGCGATTACCACTACAACTGCCCGATGGATCAGGCAGTCTTCGGGTTTTTAGGAATCGATCACGAAGCGCTCTTGACCGTCATCAAGAATGCCAAGAACGATGCTGCGATCGAGGCCTATCTCGCGCCGTTCATCGCGAAAAAATCGGCGCAAGAGCTCGAGCAATGGAATCATGACTACGTCGCCCACAAGCCCGAAGGGGAGTCGCTCGAATACTTCATCAACCTGCGCAATCAGTTGGCTCCGGATCGCACGGATGTGACGAGCTGGGCCGACCTGCTGGATCTGGACGAGAAGCGCGACGTGCCGCGTCGCACGCCGGTAACGGCTTAAAAGTCGTCCGCGCCACCGTCGAATACGACGGTAGCGCGTTTTTTGGGCTGCAGTTTCAGCCGCACTTGCGGACGGTTGCGGGAGTGCTCGAACGAGCGCTCTCGCAACTTTTTGCTTCCCCGATCAAGATTTCGGCTGCCGGCCGCACCGATACCGGGGTCCACGCCACCGGCCAGGTGATCTCGTTTGTCACCGATCGTAACTTTCCGTTCGACCGGTTGGCGATCGCCCTCAACAGCGCTCTGCCGGCGGACCTGAGCGTGCGCGACGTCGCACTCGAACCGCCGGGGTTCTCGGCGCGCTTCTCCGCGCGCGAGCGCCGCTACGTCTATGCGATTCACAACGCGCCGGACCGCTCGGCGATGTTGGCGCACCGTGCCCAGCACGTGTATGCCGGCCTCGATCTCGAGGCGATGATCGAGGCCGCCCGGGCGCTGCACGGCGAGCACGACTTCCGGTCGTTCTGCGGCACGCTCCCGGACAACGGCGTCACCGTTCGGTGCGTGAAGCACCTGAGCATCGAGCGGCGCGGGGCGCTGATCCGGGTGGAAATCGCGGCGGATAGTTTCGTCCACCGGATGGTGCGTACGATCGTGGGGACGCTCGTGGAGTGCGGGAAGGGGCGTCGCGACCCGGCCAGCTTGCCGGCGATCCTAGCGGCTCGAGATCGCTCCGCCGCGGGGCTCACGGCGCCTGCCCACGGCCTCTATCTAGCCGGGGTCCGTTACCTCGGAGGGTACGATTCGTACCGGGAGCCCCCGATATTTGTCGGCAGCTAGGGTAAATCCCCAAAACTCCGCCTTCGTCCCTTGACGCCAGGGACCGTTTGCCGATAAGATTCGGGGGTTGTCACGGGCTCCGGCCCCTGGCGTACTTCTGGTTTTACCACGGAATAAGGACCTTCGAGATGCGTACTTACCAACAGAAGACTGTCGATACGAAGCACGATTGGTACATCGTCGATGCGGCCGGGCTACGCCTGGGCACGCTCGCGGTACGAATTGCGCGCGCACTCTCGGGCAAGCATAAGCCAACCTGGACGCCCCACATTGACGACGGCGATCACGTGGTCGTGATCAATGCGGAGAAGATCGAACTGGGCGGCAACAAGTGGGACCAGAAGGTGTACTATCGCCATAGCGGATATCCGGGCGGCCTTCGGACCAAGACGGCTCGCGAGATTCACGACAAGCATCCCGAGCGCCTCATCGAAATGGCCGTGCGCGGCATGCTCCCGACCAATCGTATGCGCGACGTGCATCTCAATCGTCTGCGCGTCTTCGTGGGCGAGCAGCACACGCACGAACCGCAAAAGCCGCAACCGCTGTTCTAGGAGTCAGTTTTGAGCGAAGCCATTCAAGCCACCGGTCGTCGTAAGCGTGCCATCGCCCGCGTGGAACTCACGCTCGGGCAGGGCGTCATCACGATCAACAAAAAGTCGATCGACGACTACTTCCCGCGCCCGCAGTTGCAGCAGATCGTCCGCCAGCCGCTCGAAGCGACGCAGACGACCGCGCGCTTCGACGTGAGCGTTAAGGCGCAGGGCGGCGGCGTGACCGGCCAAGCCGGTGCCGTGCGCCACGGCATCGCTCGCGCCTTGCTCGAAATCGACGAAGCGTTCAAAGCGACGCTGCGTAAAGAAGGTTTCCTCACCCGCGATCCGCGCGAAAAAGAATCGAAGAAGTACGGCCGCAAGCGCGCCCGCAAACGCTTCCAGTTCTCAAAACGTTAGGTGGATTCGCCTTCGGCGAATCCTTCGCGGTTGGCCTAAAGGCCAATCCGCCTTCGCGTTCGGGCTTCGCCCGAGCCGCAGACGGTGGCTGAAGAAGTTGGTTGGATGTCGAATGGAGCTGCCCGTATGGGCGGCTCTTTTCGTTTATGGTGGCGAGTGCTCGGTATTGCTGCGGGGGCCTTCGCGCTGCTGTGGCATCCGTCTGCAGCCTGGGTGGAACGCGTCTATGCGAACGGCGGCTATGCCGCGTGGCAGCACGTCGCGCAGGCGATCTCCGGGCCGGTGCCGTGGTCGCTCGGCGACTTCGCAGGCCTGCTCGGCATCGCGCTTGCGTACTGGCGCATCAGCGTCACCATACGGCAGCATCGCAAGCCGCGGTGGCGGCGCGTTGCCGTCGCCCTGGTGGAGATCGTTGCGATCGCCGGCGCGTATGCGCTGTGGTTCGAAGCGGCATGGGGCTGGAACTACGACCGCGCGCCGATGGAATCGCGCCTGGCATTTAACGCCGCTCGCGTCGATACCGGGGCGGTCGATCGTCTGCGCACGCACGCGATTGCGGAGATGAACGCCTTGGCTCCGGCGGCGCATGCGCGAAGCCGCGAGCCGCTCGACATCGCCGATCTGCGGACGGCTTGGTTGCCGTTGGTTCGCCGCGCGGGCGATGGCTGGAACCCGCACGTGAGTTGGCCGAAGCCGACCATCGCCGATCCGTTCATGAACGCGACGGGGACCAGCGGATTCATCAATCCCTTTACGCTCAACGTGCAGGTCGCGTCCGACTTGCTGTGGTTCGAACGGCCGTTCTCGCTCGCGCACGAATGGTCGCACGTTGCCGCATACGCGCGCGAGGACGAGGCGAACTATCTGGCCATACTCACGTGCCTGCGCGCGCAAGACCCGGCGGTGCAATACTCCGGCTGGCTCGAACTCTTTCTCTATCTGCCGCCGCAACCGCACTACGCCAAATCGACGTTCGTCCCGCTGGTATGGAGCGATTTCGCCGCGCTGCGCGCCCGCAACGCGCGACGCATCAACCTCTCGCTCGCGCGCTTGAGCTGGCGCACGTACAACGTGTATCTGAAAAGCAACCACATCGCCGCCGGCGTCGCCAACTACAACGAGGTCACGCGCCTCATCCTCGGCATCCCCCTCGACAACCGCGGTTTGCCCCTGCGGTAACGGCCCGTGCCGGCCGGCCCTAGCTGTGTTACTTGACGGTGACACCATAGCGTGTTACGGTCGGTTTATGGGCGCTACGTTGACAATTCGGCTGGATGACCGCGATCGCAAAATTCTGGAGGCCGAGGCCCGCCGCAGGAGCATCGGGCTGAGCGCATTCATTCGCGACCTCGCTGAGGCTGAGGCCCGCCACTTGGCTCGAGCAGCCATCCGCGCAGAAGGGGAACGCGTGACTGCATACATGGCTGCCCATCCCCAGGCCCGGCAAGAAATCGACGAATACGGAACGCCGGCGAGCGATCTCCCATGAGTCGCCCCGAGGCTGGAGCGATCGTGCTGGTCGACTGGCGTACCGGGGCGGTGCCGCAGGAGCCGAGCAAGGTTCGTCCCGCCATCGTCGTCGAGGGCGAGGACCTCTTCCCCGACGGCTACCCCAACATACTCGTTGTCCCGCTGACGCGGGACGAAGGATTGGCGTATCCGGCCTTTGCCGAGCGAATCGAACCGACGCCCCAGAACGGCGGTGAAGGAACGTCGTGGGCGCTCGGGCATCACGTCACGACGGTTTCGATGCGACGCATTCAAGCGACGTCCTCGTGCATCACGCCGGGGCAGTTGCACAGTCTTCGTCAGCGCGTCTCGCTTGCGCTTGGCCTTTAGCGCGCTAATGTAAGCTCGTTCGCGATTCGTTCACGTCGCGATAACGCCGTGGACGCATCGCCGGGTTAGCATAAGCGCATGATGAATGCGAGCGCTCCCGTCTCCGGCGCTTTGGTTGAAGCGCGCATGCGGCTCCAGGATGCCGAAAACAGCGTCGCACGGGCGAACGCCGGCCATGCGGCGCGCTCCACCGATGCTGCGATGGCGAGCGCGGCGCAAGCCGCCGTGTTCCAAGAAGCGTTGCTTGCGACGATCCATGCTCGCCTGGCGGAACTCAAAGCGGTGGCTAAACCATGAGCGATCTCTTTGCATCGGCGGCTGCCGGAATGGATGCGCAGCGCGCCGCGCTGGATGTCGCTGCGCGCAACGTCGCGGCCGCGGAGGCCGCCGGCCCAAACGGATCGTACGCCCGCATGATTCCGGAATTTACCGTGATCGAACGCGGCGGCACGGCGCTCGCGCACTTCGCGGGTACGCGTGAAGAGCGCGGCCGCAACGTCGATATTCTCACCGAAATGATCTCCGCCATGAATGCTTCGCGCTCGTATGAGGCCGATGCATCCCTATTCGATCTTGCGAAGACCCTCGCGCAGCGAACGATCGACGCAGGCCGTCTATGACCGTCGAGCCCCTCGTCCCCGACATCGCCGTCCCCCTCCAACGGTCGCACGATGCGAAGCCGTCGCTGTTCGCGCGGGCGCTGGACGCGATCGGCGACACCCTGCGATCGGCGGAAGGCGCCGAGGATCGCTTCGCCACGCACACCGGTTCGCTTCAAGATGCGGTGATCGCGCGAGCGCGTGCCGACGTTGCACTGTCGATCGCGACGGCGGCGGCGCAGCGAAGCGCGCAGGCGCTCCAGAGCATCCTCAACATGCAGGTGTAACGTGGCCTACGTTGAGGCACTCCTGGCTTGGTGGAAGTTGTTACCGCGCAGATTGCGGTGGAGCGGCGGCATTGCCGCCGTCACACTATCGTGCGCGGCAATCGTTGCGGGCGTCCTCGCCCACGCTCCGCGCGTCGCGCTGTTCGCAACGCCGCTGCACGCCGAGCAACTGCGCGAGGTCGAAGACCGGCTCGCTTCTTGGAACGTCGCGTTTACGCCGACCGCCGACAACGTGACGATCGCCGCCGGCGCGCGCAGCCGGTTGCTGCTGCAGCTCTCGCTGGCAGGCGTTCCGCACGCGCACCTGTCCTCGTCCAGCGAGACCCTGGCGGCCGTCGGCATGCTGACGCCGCAATCGGTGATCGACGCGCAAGCGCGCGACGGGCTGGCCGGCGATATCGCGCGGAGCCTGCGCGGCATCCGCGGAATCGACGACGCGCGCGTGATCATCGCGCCGGCGCACGCAAGCGAATTCGCCGACCAGAACACCACCCAAGCAACGGCGAGCGTGCGATTGCGGATGCATCCCGGAGCGATGCTCGCTCCCCAGGCCGTAACCGGCATTCGCGCCTTCGTCGCGGCGAGCGTCGCGGGATTAACGCCCGCCCGCGTGACGTTGCTCGACGACCGCGGGATCGCACTCGACGCGAATGCGGAGCAAAGCGATGCGGGAGCGCTGCAGGCGGCACTACAATCTGCGCTGGACGCCGCGTTCGGCGCCGGTACCAGTATCGTTCGCGTGCACACCGAGACCGATCCGCTCTCGATCGAACGGCATCGCGTGCGGCGTTCGGTGATCGCGGGCGCGCCGATCGCTTCAACCGGAACCGAAGAGTCGTACGTGCAGGGCGGTAAGCGCTATCTCAAGCGCGCATCGCAGAGCGATCGTGGGAGCGATACGGAGGAAACCACCTCGCGCGGCGCGCCCGGCCGGTTAGCCCGCACGACGACCGCCGTGTTCGTCGATCGGGCGCGCGCGATCGATCTCGCGAACATTCGCGAGCTTGCTGCTGCGACCGTCGGCTTCGATGCGCGGCGCGGCGATCGTCTCACGGTTCAAGCGGTCGATTTTCAACGCGATCCGGCGCCGGTGCACGACGTCTGGTGGCTACTCTACGGTGCGATCGTACCGTTGCTCCCCGCCTTGGCGTTGGCGTTTGGCGGCGTCGTGGTCGCGCGAATCGCCGCCCGGCCGATGGTGGGCGCTCTTGCCGCCGCCTTCGAGCGCGCCACGATCGCGCGCCGTTCGCAAGCGGTTGCCGGCTATACGCCGGCCGGCGTGCGCGGCGCGCTCGCGAACGAGCCGCCGCACGCCGCGGCCGCGATTATCAGCGCGCTGCCGGCGGCAACGGCCGCCGCCGTGCTCGAACTCTACCCGCAACACGAGCGCGATGCGATCGTGCGACGCATGCAGCGCCCGCATTCGCCGCTGTTCCCGGACGCGCAGGAAGTGCTCTCGCGCCATGCCTGACGCATTCGTTCCATTGGCAGCCTACCTGTTTCCCGATCCGCCACCCTGTGATAGCCCGCCGGAAGCTGCTCCGCCGGAAACCGTGGAATGCAGCAGCGCGCCGGTCGATGCCGCCGCCGCTGCCGTATTCGGCGCGTTCGTCGCGCAGATAAAGCGGATGCGGGCCGCGCTCGAGGATGCGTGCGCGGCGAGGATCGAAACGTTCATGCGCGACCTCGGCGCCACTATTCTCGGGCGCGAATTGCGTCTGGCTCCGGTCGATATCGCCGCGATCGTCGATGACGCGCTTGCCGAACTGCGCCGCGACCTCCCGCTCGGCATCCGCGTGCACCCCGACGACCTCCACGCCCTGCATACGATGCAGCTCCCAGTCATTCCCGACGCGAAGTTGCGGCGCGGCGACGTGGCGATCGACGTTCGTCACGGCAGCATCGACGTTTCGCTCGGAGCTCGCTTCGAGGCGCTCCTCGACGCTTGCGGGCGCACGTGATCGCGCGCGGTACGGTCGTGCGCGCGCGCGGGCAATTCGTCGAACTTGCGATGCCCCGCGCCGCGCTCGGAGCCACCGTCACGATCGCGACGTTGCCCGATCCGACGATGGCGACGATCTATGCACTCGACGCCGAGGGAACCGCAAGCGCGGCGTTGCACGGCGATTGCGCGGGTTTGCGCGCAGGCACGGGCGCGTACCTTAGCCGCGCCGCGTTACTAGCGCCGCTCGGGACGTGCGCGCTCGGTCGCGCCGTCGACGCGCGCCTGCGCCCCTTGGACGCCAAGGCCCGGCTCGACGGGCCCTTGGTCGCGCTCGATGCGCGGCCTCCGCTTCCCGACGAACGCGCCACGGTTACGCAACCGCTCTGGACGGGCATTCGTCCGATCGATGCGCTGCTGACGATCGGCCGCGGCGCCCGCGTCGGCATCTTCGGTGCGCCCGGGATCGGCAAGAGCACGTTGCTGGAAACCATTGCGCGCGGCGTCTCGTGCGATGCGGTCGTCGTCGCGTTGATCGGCGAACGCGGACGCGAGGCGCAGCAGTGGCTTCAACGCATCGACGCGCGTACCACGATCGTGTGCGCTACGGGCGATCGCCCGCCCGCGGAGCGAATGCGCGCGGCGGATGTGGCGGTGGCGCAAGCCGGCGCCTTGCGCGCGCGCGGGCTCGACGTGTTGGTGCTCATGGATAGCCTCGCGCGCTATGCGGGCGCGGCTCGCGAGCTCGCCGTCGCGTCCGGCGAAAGCGTTGGGCGAGCCGGCTTTCCTCCGAGCGTGATCGGGCGTTTGGCGCTGTTGCTGGAGCGATTTGGGCCGGCCTACGGCGGTTCGACGACGCTCCTGGCCACGGTGCTCAACGACGGCGACGACCGCGACCCGATCAGCGAAGCGGCCCGCTCGCTGCTGGACGGGCACATTGCGCTCAGCGGCGAGCTTGCCGCCGCCGGCCGCTACCCGGCCATCGACGTGCTGCAAAGCGTGAGCCGAACGATGCACCATGCCGCCGCGCCGTCGCATCGTCATGCGGCTACCGCCGTCCGCGCAGCGCTCGAATCGCTCGAGCGCACGCGCGAGGCCCGCTCCTTGGGCATTCCCTGTCACGCCGAGGGCTTAAGCCACGCTTTGCAGGCAGAGCCCGCGCTGCGGCGGTTCCTGCAGCAAGGAAGCGAGCCGTCGCCGGCGGCCGCAACACTAGCGGCACTCGGGCAGATTGCCGATACTCTGGGAGAAGCCCATGGATATCTCGACTGATTTAGCCGCGGTCGCCGCGCGCATCGCCCAAATTACCGGTACGCCCCCGCCCATGCCGATGGCCGACGGTACCGGTATCGACGGCTTGCCGTTACTCAATCCGAACAGCCCGTCGTTCGCGGCGATGGTGCAGGCTGCCATCGACGGCCAGGGCAACGCCCCGCTCGATCCGGCCAACTCGGCCTTCAGCGCCGACGCGGCTTCGAACGCCCCGGCAATGGTCCCGCCTGCGCAGATCGATCAACTGGTGAGCGCCAACGCGACGACGTTCGGCGTCGACCCGAATTTGGTCAAAGCGATCATCGCCAACGAGTCCGGCTTCAACGCGAACGCCACGTCGAAGGTCGGCGCGCAGGGTTTGATGCAGCTCATGCCCGGCACCGCCGCGGGCCTCGGCGTCAGCAACGCATACGATCCCGCGCAGAACGTCTGGGGCGGAACCAAATACATCAAAGGCTTGATGGATCGCTTCGGCGGCGACGTGCGCAAGGCCGTCGCAGCGTACAACGCCGGCCCCGGCGCGGTGGAGAAGTACGGCGGCGTCCCACCCTATGCCGAAACGCAGAATTACGTTCAGAACGTGCTCGCCAGCTACGCGAAGTACAGCGCCCACCGCTAGTCCGAGCGCTCTCGTGCGAGTACTGCTCTGCGCCCTCGCCGTTTGTTTGATGGGTGCGCAAGCTTCCGTCCCTTCCAGCCCACCACCGACCATTCACCTTGAGAGCGCGTTGCGCGCCTATCTCGCGACGATCGCGAACCTGCACGTACGCGACGTTCGCCGTTATGAAGAGCGTGGCACGATCGTCGGGCTCGGCAGCACCGGCACGTTCCACAACGTTCGCGACGGCGATCGCGAGCGCAGCGACGAGCAGATCGGCATTCAAACCGAAACGGAATTACGCGACGGCGACCGTATCTACGAACAGAATCCTAACGGCGACGTACGGCTGCTAGCGGGCATTTCGCTACGGCGCAGCATCACCGAACACGACATATCGTCGGGCGACTTCGCGCGCAACCCGTCGTACGACACGATGTTGGGGCTAGGCCGGCTTGCCGACGGCCGCCTCGTGTGGATCATCCGCGTCGCGCCGCCCGGCGGCGAGACGTATCACGTCGGCTTAGATGCGCGCACCTTTCTGGTCGACGAGATTGCCTACGTGAACGACGATACGATTCACACGGTCGACAGCAGCGACTATCACGTCGTCCACGGCTTGCTCGTACCGTACACGCAAGTTGAATCGGATGGCGATCCGTCGCTCGATATCACCAGCCGCATCACGAGCGTCGTCATCGATCCTACGATTGCCCAAGACGCGTTCGCCCCGCTGGTTTCGACGACGGTCGATGCGTCGCAGCCCGTAAGCGTGCCGCTTCGATCCTATGCGGGCCTGCTCTTCGTTGCGGTGCGGATCCACGGCATCACCGCGAACTTTTTGCTCGACTCCGGCTCGCAGGGTATCGTCATCTCACCCACGCTCGCCCGGCGATTGAACCTTGTGCCGCAAGGGCGCTTGCAGGTGAGCGGTATCGCGCGCACGGCGGCTAACGGTATCGTTGCGCTCGGCGCGCTGCATATCGGATCGGTGCGGGTGCCGGTGCACGTGGCATCGGTTGTGGATCTCAGCACGGTGATCAACCAAGGGTTCCCGGTCGACGGCGTTCTCGGCTACCCGCTCTTTGCCGAGGCCGAGGTGCGCATCGATCCGGACTTGCACGAACTCACGATTGCAAAGCCGGGCATGCTCCCGGTGCGGGGTAGCCCCGTCACCATCGATACCGACCGCGAACTGCCGGAAATGCTCGCAACGCTCAACGGCGTGCAAGGGCGCTTCTACGTCGATACCGGCGACACGGCGGAGTTGCTGGTGTTCCAGCATTTTCTCGACCGGCATCCGGGCTTGGTGAGCACCGTCGGCAAAGCGCAAGTGCTAGAGCGCGGCATCGGTGGCTGGAACTACGCTACCAAGGTGATCGTCGACCAACTCTACTTTGGGCCGTTCCGCATGTTCCACCGTTTCGCAAGCGTCGTTCTCGCCAAACACGGAGCGTTTGCGGATCAAAACGATGCCGGCAATATCGGCTACGCCACACTGCGCAACTTCGTCATGACCTTCGACTTAGCCAATCGCGTGCTCTACCTCGATCGCGCGCGCGATTTCGACGACGGACGCTATCGGCCGCTGAACCAGCCCTAGCCAACGCCGAGCACCCACCCTTGTTGCGGGGACGCCAAGAAATTTCATCCATGAAATTTCTTAGCTCGAGCATTTTTTTGACAAAACGAAGTTTGGAAATGGCCCTCCAGGCCAGGTCAAAAAAACTGCACGCCCCGCAACATGGGTGGGTGCTCGGCGTTGGCTAGGGCTCAGCCTGCACAAATCGTTCACGCGTACGTCACGAGATCGTCATGGCTGAAGCGCATGGTTATCGACATGATGACCGAGCAACTGGGGATCAGCATCTTGTGCGCGCCGGTAGCCGCGATGGATCGTCGCGCGCTTTCGCAAGCATGGTATTCGGCATTGCATCTCGCCGATTGCGCGTCCCGCGCAACGCGCGCGCCCTCGCAAAAGCAGGCGGTGGCCGGCGGGCTGCATCGCGAGCAGCCCGTGCATCGCATCGGCGCGGAGCATCCGAGGGCGTCGGATACGGTGCGAGCGATTCCAAACGTCGAGCGCTCCGGCCGCCTTCTCACCGATCCCGTCGAGCGGCGCGCGTCGCGCTCGAGCCTTGCGCGCCGTATCGAGCGCACGTTTCTCCGCCCGGCCTCGGATGTCAAACGCGCGACGTTTCGCATCGACGGTACGCAAGCGCGCGTGCATGTGGCATTGCAGACATCCGGCAATCGCGTTCGGCTGGTGGCGGTGTGCCGCCGAGATTTACAAGAACGGGTTCGCGCCGCACTGACGCAAGCGCGTTTCGCGCTTGCCGCGCGAGGAATCGTCCTCGATGTCGAAACGGAGGGCGCGGCATGCTCGTGAATCCTGCCACCATCGCCGCGTTAGAGCGCATCAGCGCGCGTGCGGCCGACGTGCGGATGGCGTTTACACCGGGCGCGATCCCGGGGCACGACGATGTCGCAACCGCGCACGCTGGCGCGCGCGCGGTGCAAGACCCCCTCAGTGTCGCGGCACCGGAGCAAACGTACTTCATGGCTCGCGACGAGCGAGGGCGTGCGGTGTACACGCGCGACGGTGCGATGACGATTGACGCAGGGGTGTTGCGCGGGAGCGACGGACGGCCGGTGCTGGGATATGTCGATGGCGGCGGCGCGCTCGCACCGCTGGCGATCGATTCCGTGGACGCAGCCCTCGGGCGAGCGACCGGCGTGCGGATCGAACGCGACGGCAGCGTGGTCTACTCGCGTAGCGTTATCGACCCGCGCAGCGGTGCGCGGGAACTGCAACGGGTGCTTGTCGGACGCATCGCTCTCGCGCGTTTTGCGGCGGGGACGCGGCTACAGGCGATCGATGCAAGCCACTTCGCCGCTCCGGCGGAGAGTATTCCGCACGTCGGGCAGCCGGGCGACGCGGCGTTTGGAGCGCTCGAACCGCACCGTCGAGAGCGTAGCCGGGTCGATATCGACCGCGCGCTCGCGCGGCTCAAAGATGCGTATTTGGCGTTCGACGCGCTCTCGGCGGGGCAGACGGCGCAATGGGGCCTGGGCAAAACGGCGATGGATTTGGTGAAATGAGGGCGCTCGCTTTCGAAGACTCGGGAGCGACGGATGGTTCGGGGCGGCGAATCCGCAACGCGCGATTCGTCGATCGTTCGCTGCTGCCGATCGGCGCGGCTTGTATGGTTGCGAGCAGCGTGCGGGAAGCCTTGAGCACCCTGTTCGGCGCGGAGGTGCGCGTACGCGTCTCGGAGCCCGTGCTGCCAAGCCCGCAAGCTTGGCGAACGATTGCCGGCGATGCTACCGTTTACCGCATTCCCGGGCGCATGGCGGATACGGCGATGCTGCTGCGTTCGGGCGATGCGCTGGCGCTCGTCGGGTCGGCCTTCGGCGAGTCGCCGGCGCAGCCGCGCCCGCTTTCGGCCATCGAGCGAACCGTGCTCGCGCGAACGATGGATGCCCTGGCGGTGCACGTGTCCGCCCTTTCCGGCAGCGGCGAAGGCGCAGCCGGCTTCGAGCCGGCGGCGGAATTGGGGAGCTATTCCACCTATTTCGAACTGCTCGTAGAGGGAGCGAGCGCCTTTCGCATCGCGATCGCACTCTCGCGCGAGCCGCAACCGGTACCGGGAATGCGGCTGGCGATCGCCGACCTTGAGGAGGTGGAGGTCGAGGTCGCGGTCGAGGTGCCTCTGGCTCCCATCGATGCCGAAACGCTCCTGGGGTTAGAGCCCGGCGCATTTTTGCCGATGATGAACACAATGGCGCCCTTCGATGCTCGGGCCGGCATTGCCGGATGGACCCTTGCATTTGGCGAAGGTGGCGTGAGCGGTGGTTGCTATGCGTTCGTGCTCGACGGACGGGAGCCATTACCGGCGGGGAGCGGGGAGTAACATGACGATCGATCAAAAGAAATTCGCGCGAGATCGCGCCAATCTCGACGTGCTGATGCACGTTCCGCTTTCGGTAACCGCAGAGCTCGGCAAGTGTAAGATGTCGGTCAACGAAGTGCTCAAGCTCGGCACGGGCTCCATCATCGAGCTCGATCGGCTCGCCGGCGGACCGGTCGATTTGTTGGTCAACAACAAACTCGTCGCCCGCGGAGAAGTCGTCGCCGTCGACGAGAACTTCGGGGTTCGCGTCACCGAACTGATCTCGCGACCCTCGCCTCCATAGCGTCTAACGCCCGTAACAACACGTTCACACGAGGGTAACGCAGGCGCGTTACCCTCGCTGCATGGACGCACTCTTGCACGTGGCATCCAGCCGCGGAACGCTCCCGCTCGACGTCTTAGCCGGGCTGACGTTGCTCGCAGTCTTACCGTTTCTTCTCGTCATGTGCACATCGTTCGTTCGGATCGTCGTCGTGCTCTCGCTCGTGCGCTCGGCGATCGGCGCCTCCGCCCTACCGCCCAACGCCGTGATCACGGGGTTGGCATTGGTGCTCACGCTCGTGGTGATGACCCCGACGCTCCAACGCATCGGGCACGACGCCGTTGACCCCTACTCGCGTGGAGCGCTTTCGCAATCGCAGGCGTTCGAGCGGTCCGTCATTCCGTTGCGAGCGTTCATGCTGCGGCAAACGCACGTGGCCGATATCGCGCTCTTCGACCGCATCGCGCATCGCGCCGGTACGCTTCCACGCAGCGCTCCGCTGGTGGTACTCATACCGGCGTTCGTGGTCGGCGAACTGCGTAGTGCCTTCGCGATCGGTTTCGCGCTCTATCTGCCGTTCGTCGCGATCGATCTCGCGGTCGCGGCGATGCTGATGGGCCTCGGAATGATGATGTTATCGCCGCCGGTCGTGTCGTTGCCGGTCAAGCTGCTGCTTTTCGTGATGGTCGACGGCTGGGCGCTGGTGTGCGGCGGCGTCGCTGCGAGCTTCCGGTGATCGCGCTTTGCGCGGTTGACTTATACGCTACAAGCGTAGTAGTCTATCCGTGAGTGGTTCTTTTGAGTCCGTCGAGTGGGATGCTGCTAAGAGCGAGAAAAACAGGTTACTGCGGGGCTTCGGCTTTGCTTATGCAGCGCGTGTGTTTCTGGAAGAGTACGTCGAAGAAGAGTCCCGCGGTAACTTTGGCGAGCGGCGGTTCGTGGTTACGGGTGCTGTCGATGACCTCGTCTTGACGCTCGTATGGACGCCGCGCGGTACGGCGCGGCGCATCATTTCCGCTCGACGTGCATCACGAAGCGAGAGGCGAATGTATTATGCCTATTATCCGTAAGAAGCTTTCGCAATTGGGGCGCGGCGATCGCGACTATTCGTTTCCGAAGCCGACCGAAGCACAGATTCAGAACTGGAAGAGAGAAGATGGCGATGCGGATTTCGAGTTTACCGATAACGCTCGCTTCGTCTGCAATGTAAACGTGCGTGCCCTTCGCGAGCGGCTTGGCCTTACGCAAGAAGAATTTGCGCGACGCTATCGCTTCCCGCTGCGTAGCGTGCAGGAGTGGGAGCAAGGACGTAAGCGCCCGGCCCCCGGCACGATGACGCTGCTGCTCGCGATTTCGCGCAAGCCGAAAGCGCTTGCCGATGCCCTGACCTAAGCCGCAACGTGCCGTCAAGATCGCTAAAGCCTATCGAGACACCGCGCCTTCGACTGCGTGGGTGGCTTCCCGAAGATGTCGAGCCGTGGGCGCGGATGAACGCCGACCCGCGTGTAATGGAATTTTTCGTCGGTACGACGCCGAGGGAGCGTTCGCTCGAACAAGCTAGGCTTCTGCGTGACGGCCTTCAGCGCGACGGTTATGGCTGGTTCGTTCTTGAACTACGCGACGAACCCGGATTCGCGGGCGTGATTGCCGTGGCGGATATCGGTTGGGATGCGCCATTCGAACCGCGGCGTGAAGTCGGATGGCGATTGCCCGTCGACCGTTGGGGCAATGGTTATGCGACCGAGGGGGCATCCGCGGCGCTGCGATATGCCTTCAACGAACTGGGCTGGCAGGAGGTGGTTGCGATGACTGCTACGAGCAACGAACGTTCGCAAAAAGTGATGCGGCGTTTAGGAATGACGCGTAATCCTGCGGACGACTTTGACCATCCGCGCATTCCGGCTGGGCACCCGATCCGTCGCCACGTCCTCTATCGATTGCGCTCGACGTATGTTCACGCCCTCCCAAGGTAGTTATCGAATTCACCTCATAGGCTGCAGGGTGACAGGCATTCCGGTATAAGAGGCTTGCCGATATGCGGCTCTATCAACGAACTGGAGAGGAACGTTGGCTCGAACGCGCCCGCGCGTTTGCTATGCACGCCATCGCGCAAGCGGATCGCGAGCGCAAAGAATTCGGCGTCCCATGGCATTCGCTCTGGACGGGTGATTTGGGTATCGCGGTTTACGCTGATGCGTGTATACGTGCAACGCCCGATATCCCATCACTCGATGGTTGGCCCGCTAATTCGCCAACGACCAGCGACCTTTAGCTGTTGATCGACAAGTCGGTCATGGACCGGTTGTGTAAGTTCATCTCGTGGTCCGGGGATAGGGGCGCTGGTCTGCGGAGAGGTTGCGGCGAGCTCTCGGTGGACCTCCGAGCACAGGCGCTTGCGGCCGTAGTAGATAATCCTAGCGCGCACCATGCGTATCAGCGAAGCGCTTGCGAACACGCGGCCGTTCTTTTCGTTCGAGTTCTTTCCGCCCAAGGATGAGGCCGGTTCGCGCCAGCTATTCGCGGCAATCGAGCAGCTCTTGCCGCTGCGTCCCGCATTCGTCTCGATTACCTATGGGGCGGGCGGATCCTCGCGCGCGCGTACGGTCGCCTTGGCCAAGCAGATCCAGCAAGAGATCGGCCTGACGGTGATGGCGCACGTCACCTGCGTGGGTTCGACGCGGGCCGAATTGCGAGCGCTCTTCGACGATCTGGCCCGAGCCGGCGTGCAGAACGTGCTCGCGTTGCGCGGCGATCCGCCCAAGGGCGCAAGCGATTTCCAGGCCCCGGCCGGTGGCTTCGCCTATGCGAGCGAGCTAATTGCGATGCTC
>DATKQG010000009.1 GCA_035532835.1 Candidatus Dormiibacterota bacterium | reverse complement strand
CGGTTTCTCAACTATTATCGCTCGGTGCTCTTGCCGTTCGGATTGGAGCACGGAACCTTCGTCGTGTTCGTTTGCGTCCTGCTGTTCGCGAATGCGATCTCCTTGGTTGCCGGAGCTGGGAAGGCCACGATGGTGGTCGATGGCGCGGTCCTCCTAGGATTGTTCGTTTGCTACGGTATCGCGCGCTTTTTGCGCCGCTCCAAGCGTTCCACAGGGTTCGCAACGCTCGGAACGCATCGCGGCATCACCATCGCGACGATCGTCATCCCGCTGGTCCTGGGCGTCTCGATGGTGGCGCTCGGTCCGGTGAATTTCGATTTCCTTCCCGCCGAACAGAACGGCGCAATCGACATGACGGTCACCTATCCGCCGGGGACGCCGATTGCGACGACCGACAAATACGTCGTGCAGCTCGAGGACGCGGTGATGAAGCTCGACGGCATCAAGTCTGTGAGCTCGACGGTCGGGCGCAAGCCTTCCGGGCACGGTAGCTCGATCGGCGGCAACTACGCCACCCTCAACGCGACGATGCAAGACAATCGGCGCGGCGATACCAACACGACGGCCGGGAAGATTCGCAAGCTTGCCTATCTGGTTCCGGGCGGCGTGCTCCAGGTCGCCGGCGACAGCGGCAACGGCTCCGCGATCTTCTACGCGCTTACCGGCCCCGAGAACGAAATTGGACCAGCCGCCGAAAAGGTCGCGCAGTTCTTGCGCGATACTCCCGGCTCGGTGAACGTGCAAACGTCGGCCGAGGTCGCGGCGCCGCGTTTGAACGTCGACGTGAATGCGGGCAAGGCCGAATTGCTCGGCGTCTCCCCGTCCGATGCGGCGAACGTCGCTCGTATTGCGGTCGACGGCGCGGTTGCCACCAAGGTGCGCACTCCCAACGGGCTCATCGACGTACGCGTTCAGTATCCGCGGGCCGATCGTAGCGAGGTCTCGCAGCTCGAGAACGTGCGAGTCCGGGCGGCCGACGGTACGCTGGTACCGCTTTCGGATGTCGCCACGTTCACGTGGACGCTCGCACCGACGAAAATCGAGCGTTTGAATCGGCAACGCGTCGTCAACGTGCTGGGCGACGTGCTGCCCGGATACTCGCTGGGCGCGGTCACGAGCCCGCTCGAGCGCAGGCTGCGGCAGCCCGGATTCTTACCGCAGGGAGTCGGCCTCACCGCGCAAGGCAATTCGAAATTCATGGAAGAGACGATGTCCAACATGCTTCTGGCGCTGGCACTCTCGTTCACGCTGGTCTACATGCTGATGGTCATCCTCTACGGCTCGTTCTTCGAGCCGTTGATCGTGATGTTCTCGGTCCCGCTCGCGATCATCGGGGCGTTGATCTTCCTGGCGCTGATGGGACGGCTACAGCCGCAGCAGGGCCAATCGTTGAACATCATCTCGATGCTCGGTATCGTCATGCTCTTCGGATTGGTTGCCAAGAACGGCATCCTGTTAGTCGATTACTCCAATACGCTCGTAAAACGCGGTATGCGCGTGCGCGACGCGGTCTTGCAAGCCGCCACGACGCGTTTTCGCCCGATCGTCATGACGACCGCGGCGATGATTTTCGGTATGCTTCCGCTTGCATTGGGATTCGCCGAAGGCGGCGAATGGAGGCAGGCGATCGGCACCGTGATCATCGGCGGTTTAATCAGCTCGCTCGTTTTAACGCTCTTCCTCGTGCCGATGATTTATAATAGTTGGATGGGGTCGTTCGAGCGACGCGCCGATCGGCGAGCTCTACGTGAGGAATTGGGACCGATTCCAGCCTCCACGGTGTAGATGCTTTTAGCCTGAGGTTTTGCTGGGTATAGACCAGCCGATGAAGAGCAAGATTGTACGCTTCCTGGGCGTGGCCACCGCAGCCGCGCTCCTCGCCCAGCCGGCGATCGCGCTGGCAAATCCGGTCACCGTCGTCGTGAACGGCTCGCAGATGCAGTTCGACCAGCCGCCGATCGAGCAGGCCGGCCGCGTATTCGTACCGCTCCGCGGCGTGTTCGAGCGGCTCGGTGCGACCGTGGTGTATTCGAACGGCCTGATCAATGCAACCGGAAACGGACGCTCGATCTCGCTGCATATCGGATCGACGCAGGCGACGGTGAACGGGCAAACGCAGTATCTCGACGTGGCACCGTTCGAAGTCGGAGCGAGAACGCTGGTTCCGTTGCGGTTCGTCGCGCAGGCGCTCGGCGCGGCCGTCAGCTGGGACCAAGCGAGTTCGACCGTCACCATCAATGGATCGGGCAACGGGTCCGGCGGAGCGGCTCCGGCGCAAAACAACCTGTCATTCGCGCTTACGGCGAAGCGTCCGACGGGCAACGTTCAAACGGCCTACCCGGCTATCCATGCCGCGTTTAGCGAACCGGTCAACCGCAATACCCTGCGCGTGGCGATCGACGGTCGCGACGTAACGGCGAACGTCTATGCGAATCCGAACGGGTTTGACGTGACGCCGCCCTTCGCGCTTTCAAGCGGCACGCACCACGTGCGCGTGACCGGAACGACGCAAGCCGGGGCAAGCTTTGCCACCGGTTGGGCATTCAACAGTGGCGCGGCAACTTCCCAAAACTACATTCGCGCGTTGCAGCCGCAGGCCGGCGGCGTCGTACCGTCGAGCTTCGCCCTAACCGGGCGGACCCTGCCGGGATCGCAGGTCCACATCGTGGCCACGGGTCAAGCCTCGGCCATGGGAGGCCTCCTCCAAGTTGGAACGGGCACGTTCCAGACCGATACGACGGCGGACGGTAACGGTGTCTTTCGCGCCAACATCTCGATCAATGCGGTCAACGGCGGGAGCGTCCGCGTGCTCATTCAATCGACCGCACCGGGTGGCGCCTCGATCGAGCGTTCCTTCAACTACAGCACGTAGCGCTTCCGGGCGCTTCGGGGGAACGCGTTGAGCGCTCCCGAAGCGCCGCTGCATGCAAGTCGATCTTTGGACCGATGTCGCGTGCCCGTGGTGCTACATCGGCGTTTCGCGTTTCGAGCGTGCGCTGGCGCAGGCGGGCGTGGACGTTGCGTTGCGCATCCATCCATACCAACTCGACCCCGAAGCCCCTATCCCGGGAGTCCCCGCGATCGACCGCTACCGGCGCAAATTCGGCGATGAAGCCGAGGCGATCGTCGAACGCGTCACCTCGACGGCGCGTGCCGACGGCCTCGATTTCGATCTCGAGCGGGCGATTACGGCAAATACCTTCGATGCGCATCGCGCGATCGCATACGCGCAGCGGCTCGGGAAGGGCTCCGAGCTCGAACGCTCGCTCTACCATGCGTACTTTGCCGAGGGGCTCGATGTGAGCGATCGCAACGTGTTGGCGGATCGCGCCGCAAGCATCGGCATCGATCGCGAGCAGATTGCTGCGTATCTCGACGGCGACGCCGGCGTCGACGACGTGCGGCGAGAACTCATGCAGGCGATCGAGATCGGTATTACCGGGGTACCGTCGTTTCTCTTTAACGGCGAGTTTATGGTGCCGGGCGCGGTCGACGAGCAGAGTTTCGTACGAATACTTCGGCAGATGCAGGCCATGCCGGGCGACCGGCCGTGAGCCGGCGGGCTTTGGTTACGGGCGCCGCGTCGGGCTTGGCCGCGGGTATCGCCCCGGAGCTTGTGGCTGCGGGATTCGAACTGGTTGCGATCACGTACCGAACGACGCCCCCGGACCAAACGCTGGCCGCGATTCGCGCGGCCGGGGCGGATGCGACGGCAACGCGCGTCGATTTTCTCGACGACGAGCGAACGATCGCCTCCACGCTCGACACCTTGGTGCGCGAGAGCGGCCCCTTCGACACGCTCGTCCATGCGGTAGGCCCGCTCGTCGTGCGGCCGTTCGAACGGACGACGATGGCGGAGTACCATGAAATGTTCGACGGCAACGTTCGCAGCGCGGTGTTGTGCGCGCACGCGCTCCTGCCTTCGATGCGCGAGCGCCGATTCGGGCGCGTCGTATTCTTCGGCATGAACGGCGCAAGCCAAACGGTTCCGTTCCGCGGCTTCTCGTTACATCAAGCCGCAAAGAGCGCGGTGGTAGCGTTCGCGCGCTCCTTGGCGCTCGAAGAAGCGGGCTACGGTATCACCGTCAACGTCATCGAGCCGGGCGACATTCGTCAAAAGAGCATCGATCGCGCTCGAGCGCGAGAATTGATTGCCGGCACCCCTCGCGGACGGCCGGGAAGCTACCAAGACGTCGCCGATACCGTGCGCTTCCTGGTCGACGCCGATCGCGATTTCATCACCGGTGCCGTGATCGGCGTTACCGGGGGGTTGAAGGGGGCCGCCGAGCGAAACGCGTCGGACCAATGAAATACCGCGATGAATCCGATGGGCACCGCTCCTTTGCGCTGCCGGGGGCCCGCTTGCAGTATGGGCCCGACAAGCTCGTAGACGTCCTCCACATCGATCTCTTTCTCGAACCGCGCTTGCCGGAACGCCGGCTCGATGGGATCTGCACGACGACGGTGCGCGCGCTCGACGAACCGGTCGGCGCGCTTACGCTCGATGCGATCGATCTCGAGATCGAATCGGTCCGGCGCGACGGAGCACCGTTGCAATTCGTGCGTCGAGACGGCTCGTTGCAGATCAGCTTCGAGCCCGCCATCGCTCCCGGTGAGGAAGCGGCCTTTGCGGTAACGTATCGCGCGAACGATCCGCGCCACGGATTGTTTTTTATCGCGCCGTCGGAAGCGTACCCGGAGAAGGTCGCACACGCGTGGACGCAGAGCCAGGATCAGAACGCGCGCTATTGGTTTCCGTGTTTGGATTACCCGCACGCCAAGCAGTCGACCTCGACGACGATCGTCGTCCCGAAAGGCACGTTTGCGCTGGGCAACGGCGCGCTCCTCGAGCGCAAGGATGCCGAGCGGACGACGACGTTTACCTACCGGCAGGACGTACCGCATAGCACGTACCTCATCACGCTGGTGGTTGGACCTTTCGTCGAGATCGAGCAGCGGGCGGCAGGCGAGCGGGCGGTCCCGGTGTGGTACTACGTGCTGCCGGGGCGCGAGGCCGATGGCGAACGTGCTTTCGGCAATACTCCGCGCATGATCGACGCGTTCGAAGAACGGATCGGCACGCCGTACCCGTTCGCGCGGTATTCGCAGATCGCCGTTGGCGATTTCATCTTCGGCGGCATGGAGAATACGTCGGCCACCACGCAGACCGATCGGACGCTCCACGACCAGACGGCACACTTGGATTTTTCGAGCGATCCGTTGGTTTCGCACGAGCTGGCCCATCAGTGGTTCGGCGATTTACTCACCTGTCGCGACTGGTCGCAGGCGTGGCTCAACGAAGGCTTCGCCACCTATTTCGAGTGCGTGTGGCGCGAAGCGGATCTGGGTTATGACGAATACCTGTACGACGTATTCGGATGCGTCGCGCGATACATCGACGAAGACGCCACGCGCTACCGGCGGCCGATCGTCTGCAATCGCTTCCGCGACCCGATCGAACTCTTTGACCGGCACCTCTATGAAAAAGGTGCCGCGGTCTTGCATATGCTCCGCGGGGAATTGGGCGACGCACGTTTTTGGCGTTCGATCCGGCACTACGTTAAACAGAACGCCGGCCGCAACGTCGAAACGATCGATTTCATCCGCGCGATCGAAGAGACCACCGGCCGCAACATGCGCGAGTTTTTCGACCGGTGGGTCTTTAGCTCCGGACATCCGGAGATCGAGATGCAGACGGCGTGGGATTCGAAGCGCAAGAGCCTCACGCTCACGATCGACCAAAAGCAACACATCGACGCGGAGCATCCGGCGTATACTTTCGATGTAGAAATCGGTATATGTGCGAGCGCTCCCGACCCCCTTACGAGCGACCGCGGCCACGCACCGCTGCCGGGAGAGCGACGGATACGCGTACGCGTCGAGCGCGCGCATGAAACCGTAACCGTTCCGCTGGAGAACGAACCGCAACTCGTGCGCTTCGATCCGGGGGCGTTCCTTTTGGGCAGCATCACCTACACCGGCGCGGCGGATAGCGCGGCGGCGTCGCTGCGCGGCGATCCGGATCCGATCGCGCGAATTCGCGCGGCGCGGGCCTTGGCCAAAGACGGTTCGCATGCCGCGCGTCAAGGATTGAGCGACGCCTTCGCCCGCGATCCGTTTTGGGGCGTACTCGCGGAAGCGGCGGCGGCGATCGGCGCAACCAAAAGCACCTGGGGGATGGAGTTGTTACTTGGAGCGTTGACGCACGCCCACCCCAAAGTGCGCGTTGCCGTGGCTGCGGCTCTGGGCGCGTATCGCGAACGGGCCGTCGCATCGGCATTGCTCGCTCCGGCGAGTTCGGATGCATCGTACTTCGTGCGGGCCGCCTCGCTGACGGCGCTTGGAAAGACGCGCGACGACCGTGCGTTTGCGATCCTCGAGCGCGCTTTGGCCGAACGAACGTGGAATGCGGTCGTCGAAGCCGGAGCGGCCCGCGGCCTCGCCGAGCTCGCCGATCCGCGCGCGACTTCGCCGTTGATCGATGCCTCCAAGCTCGGGAGAGATGAAGGTTTGCGCCGCGCCGCCGCATCGGCGATCGGACGTCATGCGTCGCTGGTTGAATCCGAGCGCACGGCGTGCGTCGACGCGTTGGCGCGCCTCATCGATGACGAGATGTTCTTGGTGCAACTAGCGGCTATCGGCGCCGCGGAGACGCTGGAGGACGCGCGCTTGTTACCGGCGCTCGATCGGCTCGCCGATAGCGCGTTCGACGGACGCGTCCGCCGAGACGCCACCGAAGCGGCCGCGCGCATTCGCGAAAGCAAAAAGGTCCCAGCTCAGGTGAGTTCGTTGCGAGACGAACTCGATACGGTACGTGAAGAACAACGCAAGATCCAGGATAAGATCGAAGCGCTCTCGCCGCGGTCGTAGGCGCCGCCTCATCGCTCTGCTCGGGCTCGTCGTCGCGATCGCGGCGTTCTTCGTGCTGCGCCGGACGCACCAACCCGCGAAGCCCGCAGCGCAACGGAGTCCCGTCGCGACGCCTGCGGCGATCGCGCGCGCAACGCCCACCCCCGCGTCTTGGACGGCGGGCGAACGAGCGCGTCTTCGCTCCCAATTGCACGCGGCGTTCGCCCCGGCGCTCGCCGGAGCCGATCGGTGGAGCCTCGCGGTCTTCGATGCCCGCGGCCATGCCATCTTCGAAGATCACGACACCACCGCGGCTACTCCCGCGTCGGTGCAGAAGCTGATCGTCGCGTCGGTAGCGCTCGATCTGCTGGGGCCATCGTACCACTTTCATACGATCGCCTCCGCGCTGGGCCCGATCGCATCGGACGGTACGTTGGCGGGCAATCTTTGGATCGCGGGCTCGGGAGACCCATCGCTGCGCAGTAACGATCTCGCCGCCGGGGTTGCCGCACTGCAACGCGCCGGCTTGCGACGGATCGGCGGCGATCTTGCCATCGATGCGAGCGCGCTGCATGGGCCGGAAATCAATCCTTACTGGGATAGCGCGGATGCCAACGAGGATTACGACGCGCCGACCAGCGCGATCTCGCTCGATGAAGATACCGCCGAATTTCGGGTTTACGGGCAGGCGCCCGGCCAAGCGGCGCGAGTGGTCGTCGTGCCCGCGAGCGGCGCCATCCATCTGCGTGGCGAGGTTGCTACGAGCAACTCCAGCGACGATGTGATCATCGCGGCCGATCTGGCGGCGAATCACTTTCGGCTCGACGGTACCATTCCGGCCGCGGTGGAAGAGAAATTCTGGCTTCCGGTGCATGGCATTCCGCGGTACGTCGGAGCGGTCGTGCAACGCATGTTGCTCGACCGCGGGATCGCGACCGCGAAACAACCGGTCGTGGAACGCGCGCCGCTGGAAAGCCAAGTGCTCTGGGACCACCGATCTGCGGATCTGCGAACGCTCGAACGACATATGCTCTATGTCTCCGATAATCACTACGCGGAGCAGTTGCTGCGCACGGTCGGATTGCAGGACGGGAGCGCGGGCGACGATCGCGGCGGCATCGCGACGGAGTGGCGGTTCCTCCGCCGGCACGCGATCCCGACCCCGGGGCTTCACGTCGTCGACGGAAGCGGGCTCGCTCGCGTCAATCGCGTCTCCGCACTGACCATCGCCTCGGTGCTTGCCTATGATGAATCCCGCGGGCCGTTGCACTCGTTGTACGATCTGCTACCGGAAGGGGGACGCGACGGGACCCTCACCGATTACGACTTCACCAGTGCCCTCGGCCGCGTCCGAGCCAAGACCGGCCATATCACGGGCGTATCGTCGTTGGCCGGCTACGTCAATACGCGCCACCACGGGCGCGTGATCTTCGCGTTCCTCATCAACGGGTCGCCGGGCGACCCGGATTCGGCGATCGTACGTGCCGTCGATCGCATCTCGACGTTTTAGAACGGTTAGGAAAGTTCCATGGAGCCGATGCTCGACCGCGATATCCTCGAACGCCTCATTTCACGAGCGCTGCGCTCCGGCGGCGCGTATGCGGACGTTTTCTGCGAACGGCGGCATACGGTCGCCTATCGGCTCCAAGACGGAAAACTCCACGACGGTTCGTATTCGATCACGCAAGGGGTCGGGATTCGCGTCATCGTCGGTGAGACGGCGGGCTACGCGTACTCCGACGATCTCTCGATCGAGGCGCTGTTGCGGGCGGCCGATGCCGCCTCGCTCGTCGCGCGTTCTTCGCCGAACGGAAGCGAACGGCGCATCGATCTCACCGGCGTCCAAGTACCGGCGATCTACGACCGCTCGCGCCGCGAGCACGCACCCTCGGAACGCTACGCGGACTTGCTCTCGCGAGCCGACATCGCCGCGCGCGCTTACGATCCGCGCATCGTGGCGGTGAACGCGCACGTTGTCGACGAGTTGCAAGACGTATGGATCGCCTCGAGCGATGGGCGGCTCGCAACCGATCATCGTCCCATGGTAACGTTGGGCATCCAGGCGATCGCCAGCGCGCATGAGGAGCGCGGCTCGGGGTACGCGGCCGACGGCGGTCGTACGTCGCTTGCGTATTTTGAAAGCGTCACGCCCGAAGAGCTTGCGTCGGAAGCCGCGCGCATCGCGGCGATCAACGTGGATGCGGTTCCGGCGCCGGCCGGAGAGATGGCGATGGTCGTCGGCGCGGGCGGCGGCGGCGTCTTGCTTCATGAAGCCGTCGGCCACGGGCTCGAGAGCGATTTTAACCGTCAAGGCACCTCACTCTACAGCGGCCGGGTCGGCGAACGCGTGGCGAGCGAATTGGTGACGATTTACGATGACGGGAATTTGCAAGACGAGCGCGGCAGCGTGAGCGTCGATGACGAAGGCATCGCGGGAGCGCACAAGGTGCTGGTTGAGGACGGGATCCTGCGCGGCTACATGCAGGATCGTCATAACGCGAAGCTGATGGGCGTCGCGCCGACCGGAAGCGGACGGCGACAATCGTTCCGTTTTCTTCCGCAGCCTCGCATGTGCAATACCTACATGCCCAACGGATCTTCCACGCTCGATGAGATCCTCGGATCGACGCAACGCGGGATCTACGCGAAATCGTTTGCCGGCGGACAGGTCGAGATCAGCAAGGGCGACTTTGTCTTTATGATCGCCGAAGGGTATTTGATCGAGAACGGCAAGTTGACGGCGCCGGTGAAGAACGCCACCATCGTCGGCAACGGTCCGGATGCGATGACCAAAGTCGTCGCCGTCGGGAACGACAGCCGGTTGGCGCGACGGCACTATACGTGCGGTAAGGGCGGCCAGTACGTCCCGGTCGGCGTCGGCATGCCGACCGTGAAGATCGCATCCATCACCGTGGGAGGGACCCAGCATGGATGAAGCGCAGGCGCTGGAACATGCGACGAGCGCCGTCGCATTGGCGATCTCGCTCGGCGCCGAGCAGGCCGAAGCGACCGTCTCGAGCGTTCGCCGGCTCCACGTCGAGGCGCGCGGCGAAAACGTGGCCAAGCTCGAGGGGTCGACGGGCAAGAGCCTTCACGTGCGCGTCTTCACCGGGTCGCGAAACGCGACGCTCGTGACGTCGGACTTCTCCCCGGAATCCATGCGCGCGGCGTTGCGGCGCGCGGTCGATCAGGCCGGCGTGATCGCGCCCGATCCGTTCTCCGGGCTTCCGGATGCGTGCGCGACCGATCTCCCCGATTTGGCGCTCTACGATGCGGCGATCGCGCAGCGCGAAGACGCCGCGAAGGTTGAGGATGCCCTGGCGCTCGAGCGGTGGATTCGCGAAGATCCACGCATACAAAACTCGAGCGGGTCGCACTACGGCGATGGGATATCGACCCTTGCGCTCGCTAATTCCGCCGGTTTTCAGGCCTCGTATCGATCGACGCGAGCGAGCCGGTCGAGCGGCCCGGTCGCTCAAGACGGCCCGCTCAAGCGTACCGCGCACTACGGCACCGGCGCGCGCTACCTCGCGGAGCTCGAGGACGTCGAACGGGTGGCCCGGGTCGCCGCGCGGCGCGCGACGGAGATGTTCGGGGCGCGCAAGCCGCCGACCATGCGGTTGCCGGTCATTTTCGAGCGGGACGTCGCCGCGGCCGTCCTGGACGATCTCTTCCAAGCGATCTCCGCCGCGAACGTAGCCACCGGAAATTCCTGGGCGGCCGACCGGGTCGGCGAGCGAATCGGCAGCGACCTAGTTACCATCGTGGACGATGGCCGCATGCCCGGAAAGCTCGGCAGCTCGCCCTTCGACGGTGAAGGAGTGGCCACGCGCCGCACGCCCGTCTTTGAGCGGGGGGTACTGCGGACGTTCCTGTTCGACTCCTACTACGCGCGCAAGCTCGGGGGGCAGACGACCGGGAACTCGACCGGCGGCGGCATCGGGGCAAACTCGTTCTATCTGGAGGCCGGGACGCGATCGCTGGACGAGCTCGTGGCCGGGACCGAGCGTGGAGTCCTGATTCTCGATACGATCGGCTTTGCAACCGAGCACGCTTCCGGAAACTACAGCCGAGGCGCACGCGGATTCTACATCGAGCGCGGTGAACTCGCATATCCAATCGACGAATTTACGATTGCCGGCCAATTCGACGCGATGCTTGCCGGAATCGACGCGGTCGCGAACGACCTGCGATTCGACGGATCGGTGGTCGCACCGTCCTTTCGTGTCGCGGAGATGACCGTCAGCGGAAGATAGTCGAGCGGAAACCTAGGGGGAATGATGCCGCAAGTTTCGATCAGTTTTACGCTCATCATGCGCGTCGAGATGCCGAACGAGAACGGTTCGTTCGGATTGCTCGCCAACGCGATCGGCGATGCCGGCGGTTTGATATCCGCGGTCGATATGCGATCGGTCACGCGTACGCGAGTCGTCCGTGACGTGACGGTCAGCGTGAGCTCCGACGGAATCGCGGCGCAGGTGCGGCGCGCGGTTGAAGGACTCGAGGGTTTTCGTATCATCTCGATCTCCGATTCGACCTTTCTCGCCCATCTTGGCGGCAAGATACGCATAGAGCCGAAGATTCCGGTCAAGACGCGCCAGGATCTTTCGATCGTCTATACCCCGGGCGTGGCGCGCGTTTCAATGGCCATTGCGGCCGATCCGGCCAAGGCGTTCGCATTAACGATCAAGCGGAATACCGTCGCCGTCGTCTCCGACGGCACGGCCGTACTCGGCTTGGGGAACATCGGCCCGCTGGGTGCGCTACCGGTGATGGAAGGCAAGGCAATGCTGTTCAAGCAGTTTGCCGGTATCGATGCATTCCCGATTTGCTTGGATACGACCGACGTTGATGAGATCGTCGAGACCGTGGTGCGCATAGCGCCGGTCTTCGGCGGCATCAATCTGGAAGATATCTCCGCACCGCGTTGCTTTGAAGTCGAGCAGAAGCTCATCGAGCGGCTCGACATCCCGGTGATGCACGACGATCAGCACGGCACCGCGGTAGTCATTCTCGCGGCCCTCATCAACGCCGCTCGCGTCGTCGGCAAGGAATTACGCGATCTCCAAGTGGTCGTCTCGGGTAGCGGGGCCGCGGGCACCGCAACGATTAAAATGCTCCTCGAGGCCGGCGTTCGCGACGTGATCCCGGTCGATCGAGCGGGGGCCCTTAATCGCGACGACCGGTACGACAACTCGCACTGGCGCTGGCTCGCCGAACATTGTAATCGGGAAAACCGCCACGGCAGCCTAGCCGACGTACTCCCCGGAGCCGATGTGTTCATCGGGGTTTCGGCCCCCGGCATTCTGCAGCCCGAGCATATCGCGACCATGGCTCGCGACCCGATCGTCTTCGCGATGGCCAACCCCACCCCCGAAATCATGCCCGATGCGGCGGCTCCGGTTGCCGCCGTCGTTGCGACGGGACGCTCGGATTTCCCCAATCAGGTCAACAATTTGCTCTCCTTCCCGGGGATCTTTCGCGGGGCGCTCGACGTGCGGGCCAGCCGGATTACCGAGCGGATGAAGCTCGCGGCGGCCTATGCGATCGCCTCGATGGTGACCGATGAGGAGCGCAGCGCCGAGTACATCATCCCCAGCGTTTTCGACCCGCGGGTCGTGGATATCGTGGCCAAAGCCGTCGCCGATACCGCGATCGATGAAGGCGTAGCCCGACGGTCGATGGTAATGAACGAAGAAGACGTTGAGGCGAACGTCTAGCACCTACGGAGGGGCGCTGTGGCACTAGCCCGGATTTTGGTCATCGAGGACGATGAGGACGTTGCTCGTTTGGAGCAGACGGTGCTCGAACGCGCCGGTTACGAAGTGCGCGTCACCGCCAGCGGTGCCGAGGGCTTGGAACTGGCGGATTCGATGAAGCCGGATGTGGTCATCTTGGATGTCGGCCTGCCCGACATCTCGGGCTTAGACGTCTGCACGTCGCTCTCGAATTCGAACAACGCGTTTATCTTGATGGTCAGCGGCCACTCCCGAGAACAGGACATTTTGCTGGGCTTGGGCCTGGGAGCGGACGATTACATCACCAAGCCGTTCTCCGGCAACGAAGTGGTCGCGCGCATCGCTTCATTTCTGCGCCGTCGCGAAAAATTCTCGGTCAAAAAAGAGAAACCGAACACGCTGCAACTCGGCGGCGCGTTGCTCGATCGCGATTTTCACACGGTTCTGAATAACGATACGACCACGTCGCTGACCGCGCTCGAGTTTCGATTGCTGTGGTTCTTGGCTGAAGCCGAGGGGCGTTTGCTGACGCGCGCGCAGATCCTGGAACAAGTCTGGAACGATACGTCGGGCGTCCCGACGCGCGTCGTCGACGTTCACGTTGCGGCTCTGCGTAAGAAGCTTGGCGAGATCGATGCACCGCTCGAAATCGCGAGCGTGCGTGGCATTGGCTACCGACTCGACAAAAAATAGTCTCGATCTTCGGCTCGTTCCCGCGGATCCGCGGCCTCTCTACGTCCAACTCGCCGATCAACTCGTCGGCGCGATCGAAGCGGAGCGACTCGCTCCGGGCGAGCGTCTGCCCGCCATGCGCGATCTCGCGCTAACCCTGCAATGCGCGCTCGTAACCGTATCGCAGGCTTACGAATTGCTGGCGGCGCGCGGCCGCGTCGTTTCGCGCGTTGGCAAAGGCACGTTCGTCGCGCCGCCGCCCGACCCGCAGATGCCGTTCGCGCGGCGTTGGGAGCCCGACATCGGGCGCTTCGCGCGGGCGCAGCGGCTAGAGGGCGTGATGGAGCAACTCACGCGCGCGAACGCTCCCGGAGCGATCTCGCTCGCGACCGGCCACCCGGCTCCGGAATCGTTTCCGCTCCACGATTTTGGGCGGGCATTTCAACGCACGCTCCTCGACGATCCGCCCGAGGCGATGCAATATCGCTCGTCGACGGGCGACCCCGACTTGTGCGGGGTGTTGGCGAGTTTGCTACGCTCGCGCGGATGCGACGCCGACGCGCGGGACATCATCGTGTGTTCGGGGGCGCAACAGGCTGCCGATCTCGTGGCGAACGTATTGCTCGACGAACGCAGCGTGCTGGCCAGCGAGAGCCCCGCTTACTCGGGTACGCTGGGCGTCTTCGACGCGCGCGGCGTCACGTACGTGGAGGTGCGCAGCGACGAAGACGGAGTACGCATCGACGACGTGGAGCGCGTTTTTGCGGAGTATCGCCCGCGCATGCTCTACGTCAGCCCGATCGCCCAGAATCCCACCGGAGCGATCCTCTCGCAGCGGCGCGCGAAACAGATCGTCGCGCTGGCGCGGCGTTACGACGTGATTTTGCTTGAAGACCAGACGGGGTGGCAACTGACCTACGATGCAAGCCCGCCGCATCCGCTCGCAGCCTTCGATACCGATGGGCGCGTCATCGTGATGGAGTCGCTCTCGAAATCGATCTTTCCGGCCCTGCGAATCGGTTATCTCTACGCCAAGGGTGCCATCGCCGAAGCGTTGGAAGTCGCCAAGGTGCGCGCCGATGTGTTTACCTCGACGCTCACGCAACGCGCTCTCTGGCGATTTATGAACTCGCCCGCCTACGCGCGCCATCTGCGCGCGTCGCGGACGCTCTATCGCAATCGCCGCGACGCGTTCGTCGATACGCTCTCGCGAGAACTGTCGTGGTCGAACGTGCGGCCGCCGCATGCCGGCGTTAACGTGTGGTTGCCGCTGCCTGCGCGCATCTCAACCCAGGCGGCCTTCGATGCGTGCGCGCGCGAAGGCGTGCTCGTGATGCCGGCGGAGCCGTTTTACCCCACCCGGAGCGGCCCGCCGGCCCTGCGGCTTTCGTTCGGTCATCTAACGCAGGAGATCGCCGGGGAGGGGCTGGGTCGCTTGGGCCGTGCCCTACGCAAGCTCGAGAACGACTAATAACGCATCTGGGCGTTGGAGATTGCTTGCCGGGCAGGGTCATCCGGCCCGGCGTCCGTAGCCTAGAGCGGTGAATATCCGTGTCCTCGCGGCGGCAGCACTGGCCGCCGTTTTGCTGGGTGCCGTGCATCGCACCGCACCGCTCACCGTCTACTCCGCCCCGGCCGGCCAACGCCCCGCCGGAGCATCGCCGGGCCATCCGACCGATGCCGTGCTTCCCAACGGTCGCATCGCGGCTCCCGTCGGAGCGACGGTGTTCGTCGGGACCAACCCGCTGGGCGTGGCGCTCTCGCCCGATGGCCGTTACGCCGTTGTCTCCAACGACGATCAGCGCGCCGATCAGACGAGCCCCGACTCCGCCTCGCCGATCGTCGCCGGGTTCTCGCTCGCCGTCGTGGATACGAAGACGATGCGCGTGACCGCCGTCTATCAACGCGCGGGCGACGATTTCTACGTCGGCGTGGCAGTATTGCGCGATCCGAAGGCGCCGGCTAGAACCATCGTTCTCGCGTCGGACGGAACGAACAACCGCGTCCGCGTCTTCGATCTCTCCGGCGGGCGGCTCACCGCCGAACCCGCTGCGATTGCTTTACCGGCGGGGAGTTATCCCGGCTCGATTCACGTCTCTCCGGACGGTCGCACCGCATACGTTGCGGATACGCTCGGCGATAGCGTTACCGCTATCGACGTCGCCGATCGCCGCGTCATTCGCAGCGTTGAAGTCGGCTACTCGCCATTCGACGTGGTAGCGACGAACGCACGCGCGTACGTTACGAATGGCGGCTTGCAGCGATACCATCCGCTCGCGCGCCCGGCGGAGGCGCCGCAATTTCAGAACGTCACCGGCGACCCGGATCGCCAATCGTCGCTCTCGATTCTCTCGCTCGCCGGCAACGGCGATTTCGGCGCCGCGGACGGCAACGGAACGATTCGGCTCGACCCCGTTCCGGACGGAACCACGGTCGTCGGCGGTGCGCACCCGGGAAGCATTGCGCTGCGTAAAGACGGCCGCTTCGCGTACGCGGCGCTCTCCAACGACGATCGGGTCGTGATCCTCGGCCTGACGGGCACGCCGCACGTGCTGGACGGCTTAGACCTGCGTCTCTTTCCCAACGCGCCGTACGGCACGGAGCCGAGCGCGGTCGCGCTTTCGCCGGATGCGAAGCGCCTTTACGTCGCGCTCGCCGGGCTCGACTCGATCGCCGTGCTCGACGCGCACAATCCGGTCGTGCTGCACCGCCTCGGGCTGATCCCCACCGGCTGGTATCCGACCGCGCTCGCGCTCTCGAACGACGGGCACTTTCTCTACGTCGTCAACACGAAAGGCGTCGATGGCTGGGGGACGTTCGAGCGCATCGATCTGCGTCATCTCAATCTCATGAAGACGACGCTTACCGCCCTGCGGTACCAACGTACCGTTTCGGTCGCCAAGCCCAATGCGATCGTTCCGCCGCTGCGCTCGCAGGAGAAGAGTCATGCGATCGATCGCGTGGTGACTATTTCGATCGGCGGCACGACGTTCGATGCGATGTTCGGCGATTTGAAAAACGCCGACGGCACGCCTCACGGAAACGTCGATCCGGCGCTGAGCGTCTACCCGCAGAGCGTCACGCCGAACTTGCATGCGTTGGCGCTGAACTATGCGCTAGCCGACAATTTCTATGCCGACGACTCCAATCGCGACGCCAATCGGCAATTCGCCTTGGGCGGGACCGCGACGCTCTACACCGAGCGCACGCTGCGCGTCAACGACGGACGCAAGCCGCTCGACGCTCACGGGCAAGACCCCGACAACTACCCGCGCAGCGGATACACGTTTAACGCGCTCGCGCGCGCCGGTATCACCTTTCGCGATTACGGCGAAGCCGTGCAACTCTCGGGTTATGACGATGGGCGTTCGTCCGAGCACGCACGCAACGCTCCCGGCCCGGGCGGCTTGGGAGGCCTGTACACCCTCGACGTTCCCGCGTTAGCAGCGCTCGACGGCAATGTCGATCTCAACTATCCCGGCTACAACCCCGCGATCTCCGACGTGCAACGCGCAAAGGAGTTCGTCGCCGACATGGGCCGCCTGGTGCAGGCCGATACGCAGCCGACGTTCACCTACGTCTGGCTCCCGGCCGTTCCCGGCCGAGCCGGGGCGTCGGACGCGGATCGCGCGCTGGGCACGATCGTCGACTTCCTCTCGCATACGCCGCACTGGTCGTCCACGGCGATCTTCATCGTGCCGGACGGAACCGGCCGGGCCACCGACCACGTCAACGGCCAGCGCAGCTTCGCGCTGGTGGTGTCGCCGCTCTCGAAGCCGGGTTACGTGGGGCGTGCCCACCTTTCGGTCGTGAGTGTCCTAAAGACCGAAGAAGAGCTGCTGGGCTTGCCGCCCCTGGCGTTGAATGACTTCCTAGCCACGGACATGGCCGATTTTTTTGGTGATGTCCCATATCCGGCGCCCTACCAGGCGCTGCCGTAGATTCGCCTGAAACCTAAAGAGAGCTATGAAGACAGACGCAATCGCTTTTGGACCACGACTGATCGGTACGCCCACTGGTAAGCTTCGCTCGGCCGTGCTGATGCGGCCCTCGGCGAGCATCGAGCGTGCCAAGACGATGCCCGGGGAACCGGGAGCGATCTATCAGCGAACGCTGGAACAGCACGAGATCCTTCGCAAAACGTTGTCGTACTTCGGCGTCGAGACGATCGTCTTGGAGCCGGGCGGGGAAGACCCGTACGAAGTCGCCGTAGCCGATGCGGCGGTCGCATTCGAAGACGGAGCCGTCCTCATGCGTCCCACCGCGATGGCCCGCCGCGGCGAGGCCGACCGGATGGAAGCGGCCTTTGCACGCATCGACGTACCGCTTGCGGGACATATCGCCGCGCCCGGATTGTTGGATGGGGGCGACGTGCTGCTCGCGGGCAACACGGCCTTCGTCGGGGTGGGCCCTCGCGGCAATGCCTTGGGGCGAAGCGGCTTCGGCGCCGTTGCGAAAGCGCACGGCTATCGCGTGGTTGAGGTCGCACTCGCTCCGGGCGTGCCGTCGCTCCGTGCGGTGGCCAGCGCCGTCGCGAAGGACACGATCGTTCTTTCCTGCGATCAGGTCGATCCGGCCGGGTTTGCGGGTTTCACGATCATCGTGCTCGAGCGCGGAGAGAATCTCGGCGCCGGGGTGCTGTGCTTGGGCGAGCGCCACGTGATCGCCGACGTGCGGTATCGCAGCGCGCTCTCCAAGTTACGTAAGGCGGGCATCGTCGTCGAGGGCATCGACCTCTACGATTTCGAAAAAATCGGCCTCACGCCGTCCATGCTCGTTTTAGGCCTGACGCGAGATTAACGGAGCGTGCGGGTAGCAGTTCTTTCCGATATTCACGGTAATCTCGTCGCGCTCGATGCTTGCCTGAACGACTTGCAGACTCAGGGCGGCGCGGATGCGATCGTCGGTGCGGGAGACCTGTGTCTGGACGGCCCCAAACCCAAGAAAGTGTTGCAGCGCCTGGAAGAGTTGGGAGCCAAATGCGTGCGGGGCAATACCGAACGCTACCTTGCGTCCGGGGATGCCGACGGCTCGGGGCAAGAGGACGCGCAGATCGCTTGGACGCGACGGGAAGTCGGCGACAAGTGGCTGGAATGGATGCGCGATTTGCCGGTTGCTTTGCGCATCGGCGAGGACGAAAACCAATTGCTCGTGTGCCATGCGAACCCGACCAACGACGAGGAGCAACTCTGGCCCGACGCCGACGACGCGACGCTCGAACGGCTGATCGGCCGGGAACGGGCGACCGCGATTGCGTTCGGCCACCTGCACTTGCCGTACGTTCGGGTGTGGCGCGGTAAACTTTTGGTGAACGTCGCTTCGGCCGGCCTGCCCAAGGATGGTGATGCGCGGTCCTGCTATGCGATTTTCACCGAACGCAGCGGCGGCTGGGAGGCCAAACATCGCCGGGTGGACTTCGATGTGAAGAAGGTTGCAACTCAATTGGTCGACGCAGGGATTCCTGGAAGCGCGGAGTTGATCGCAACGCTTCGCCGCCACCGGTACAAACGCTTGAAAGGATTCATCCCGTAGAAAAGCCTGCTATCGAGATCGAACATCTCGTCAAACGCTACGGCGATTTTACCGCCGTCGACGACATTTCGCTACGGGTTGAATCCGGCGAGTTCTTTGGCTTTCTCGGCCCGAACGGTGCCGGGAAAACCACCACGATCAACGCGATCGTCGGCCTGGCTCGCAAGACGAGCGGTTCGATTCGCATCTTCGGGCACGACACGCAGAGCGATTGGCGCGCCGCGCGCCGATTCGTCGGGTTGGCGCCGCAAGAATACAACTTCGATCGTTACCTCTCCATTCGCGACGTGCTGATTTTTCAAGCCGGGTACTACGGCTTGCGCGGGCGCGAGGTGACCGAACGCGCCGACATGCTGCTCGAACGCTTCGGCCTCGCATCGAAGGCCAAGCAAGAGTACACCAAGCTTTCGGGAGGCATGAAACGGCGATTGACGCTGGCGCGAGCGCTGATCCATCGCCCGAAGTTGGTGATTCTCGACGAACCTACGGCCGGCGTCGACGTCGAATTGCGCATCGAGTTGTGGAGCCTGTTGCGCGAACTCAACGACGATGGGCTGACCATTTTTCTCACCACGCATTATCTCGAAGAGGCCGAGGCGCTCTGTAAGACGATCGCCATCGTCCGCGCCGGAAAAATCGTCGCGCAGCAACCCACCGCGGAGCTCATCGCCCGCGGCTCGAGCCTGCAGGACGTCTTCCTGGAACTGACCAGAGCATGACCGACTCGTTTAATTACGTCGCCCTGTGGACGCTGATCAAGCGCGAGATGATCCGCAGCATCAAGATCATCAATCAGGTGATCTGGCCGCCGATCATCACGACGCTGCTCTACGTTTTCGTCTTCGGGTTGGCGCTGGGCAGCCGCATCCAAAGCGTGCAAGGCGTGAGTTACGCGCAATTTTTGATACCGGGGCTCATCATGCTGCAGACGATCGATTCGTCGTATGGGGAGTGCTCGAGTTCGATCTTCCAAGGGCGCTTCATGAACTCGATTCAGGAGATGCTCATCGCGCCGATGTCCGCTACGGAAATCGTCTTCGGCTACGTTCTGGGGAGTCTCGCGCGCTCGCTCTTGATCGCCGGGCTCATTACCATCCTGGGCGCGGTGCTCGTCCACACCCTGCCGCGCGATTGGCCGCTCTATTTCGCGGTGCTCGTGCTGGTTTCGATCCTGTTCTCGACGATGGGCTTGATCTTCGGTTTGATGGCCGAGAAATTCGATCACCTCGCCGTGCTCACGACCTTTATCATCACGCCGCTTACGTTCGTCGGCGGCGTCTTTACCGCGGCTACGATGCTGCCGCAGTCGCTGCGCAATCTCGAACTCTTCAATCCGATTTTCTACACCATCGACGCATTCCGGTACAGCTATACCGGCCAGAGCTATCTCGCCCCGTGGTTCTCGACCGCGATGATCGGGGTTCTCGCCGTCGTCGCGCTCGCCATCGCGCTACGGATGGTCTCGTCCGGCTACAAACTTCGCACGTAAGGACGTTCACGATGCTCGCAAGTCTCGCACTACTCGTCGCACTGGCCGGCCACCCGACCACGTTGGTCGTTTCTCCATGGACGGGAGGCAACTTCCCGACCTCGGTTTCCTCGGCGGCGGCGAAATCGCGGCTAACCGTTACCGGAAAACCCGGCAACCAATTGCTCCTGCGCGCAAAGAACGTCGCGAACGGTTGGATACCGGCGTTTTGCACGGCGAACGTCTGCGCTCCGATGCAAGTATCGCTCAGGCTCCCGAAATCGGGCGTCGCCGTCTTTCAATTCGAATTGATTCGCGAATCCCAGGACGCGCCGAGCAAGAGCGGCGCGACGATCGTGAGCAACGACGGCGCCACCGCCGTGGTCCCGGCCGCCGCTCGCTGACGAGCGGCCCCGCTTCACGCCGAGAGGCGGCGCGTTTGGAGGGACTGCGCGACCCATCCGACGACGAGCATGCCATAAAAGATCGGTAGGGCTCGGTTCCCAAACACGAAGTATGCGATCATCGCGAGGGTGGCGATACCGGAGAAGATTTCCGAACGCAGCCCCTGCGCCACCCGTGGCGTACCGCGCGAGCTTCCGGCCACGCTTGCGGGCGTCAGGCGCGGCAGCAACGATGGAACCGCGCGCTCGTACGACGCGTAGAGGTCGCCGAAGCGCTGCCGCATCTCATCGGACTCGTAGCTCGAAAGCCGGATCATAAAGAGGGCATTCCCGAGCAGAATAATCGCCGCGCCGATGGGTGGCGCAATCGACGCGAAGCCGAGCGCCATAAAGAAATTCCCCAGGTAGAGCGGGTTTCGCACGAAGCGGAACGGCCCGTCGACCAACAGCGCATCGGTTTTCGCATCGGCATTCCAGACCACGGACGCGCTCAGATAGGCCGATCCCCACGCACGCAGCAGGAAACATATCAAAACGCAAAGCGTTGCGAGCGCGAGCACCCGGGCCGGGCCCTCACTGCCGAATCGTAGCCCGATCCAAGCAAACGCCGGGATGCGACCGAGCCCAAAGGGCGCGCCGAGCGGCGGCCCCAGCACGAACCCCACGATATACATCGACGCGATGATAAATCCACGCGCGCGATACCACCACGGTGATGCCATTTAGTGCGCTGTTTCGTGATGCGGATGGCCGTCATCGTGGAAGAACGGGTTGTGCTTGCGTTCTTGGCCGAGCGTCGTCGGCGGCCCATGCCCGGGCATGACGACGGTGTGTTCGGGAAGGGTGAAGAGCTTGGCGCCGATCCCGTGCAGTAAATCCTCATAGGTGCTGGCGTCGCCGTACGCGCCGCCGACGCTGCCGGCGAAGAGTGTGTCGCCGCTGAAGAGCGTCGAGCGAAAGAGATAGGACGACGATCCATCGGTATGACCGGGCGTGTGCACCATGCGAATCGTGGCGTCGTCGCCGAACGGCAGCTCCGCGCCATCTCGGACGGGGAGCGAATTCGCGGCGAGCGATCCGATCGCGGGCGCGTCGAGCGCGTGCATGACGATTTGCGCGTTCGGAAAGGCCCGCGCGACATCGGCGGTGGCGTCGCAATGGTCGGCGTGTTTGTGGGTGATGAGGATGTACTGTAGGTGGTAGCTGCCGTCGCGCAGCACGTCGAGCAGATGCTGCGGTGCGCCGGCTGGGTCCACGAGCGCGGCGCGGCGCTCGCCTTCAAGGAAGAAGACGTAGCCGTTACTGGGCTGCGGCTCTTGCGAATGCCGGCGCACGTTCGCGACCTCCAGCGCCGGCGGATACCATGCCTGCGCCGCGCAGTCGGCCAGCCTACCAGGGTCCAAGCCGAGGGCGCGCGCGATCGAGCGCGCTTGCGCATCATCGACGATGGGTGGGGCGTCGCTACGGAGCCATTGCGTCACGAGCGCGATATCGATGCCGGCGGCCGATGCGAGGCGCCGCTCGTCCAGGCCGATGCCGCGCATCGCCTTGCGAACGATGTCGCCGAAATGATCCTCGAGCGGGAGGGCGGGTCGCGCGTGTTCCATCGTGGCTCGCTTGGGCAGCGTCGTGGCGCGACCCTTGTTGCGGGAGCGCAACCGGAACCGGCGGGCGGGCGGTCGAAGCGAATCGTTATGGAACGCGTCATCATCATCGGGTCCGGGCCGGCCGGACTTACCGCCGCCGTCTATGCGGCCCGCGCCAATCTTTCGCCGCTCGTGCTTGCCGGGGGTATGTACGGCGGCCAGCTCATGCTCACGACCGAGGTCGAGAACTACCCCGGATTTCCCGATGGGATCATGGGCCCCGATCTGATGATCAAATTCCGCGAGCAAGCCGAGCATTTCGGCGCTCGCATCGAAAACGTCGACGTTACCGATGTCGATTTCGGCGGGCAACCGCTGATCGTGCGAACCGCGGAGCAAGAGTACCATGCCGAAACGGTGATCATCGCTACCGGAGCGAGCGCTCGCTGGCTCGATATCCCGGGCGAGGAATTGCTGCGCGGCCGGGGCGTTTCCACGTGCGCGACGTGCGACGGCGCGTTCTTCCGCGATAAACGTATCGTCGTGGTCGGAGGTGGCGATTCCGCCATGGAAGAGGCGCTCTTTCTGACGCGCTTCGGCAGCAAGGTGACGGTCATTCATCGCCGCGATTCGTTGCGCGCCAGTAAGATTATGGCGGAGCGCGCGCTCTCCCACGAAAAGATCGACTTTATTTGGAACACCGGGGTCGAAGCCGTTCTGGGCACCACGCAGATGACCGGGCTACGGCTGAAAAATCTCGTCGACGGAACGATTTCGGAGTTCGATGCGGATGCGCTCTTTATCGCGATCGGGCACATCCCGAATACCGCGATTTTCGCCGGTCAGATCGATCTCGACGCCGCCGGATACATTCTGTCGCCGAACGGGACGAACACGAACGTCGAGGGCGTTTTCGTCGGCGGCGACGTCAACGATCTGCGTTACAAACAGGCGATTACCGCGGCCGGTTCGGGTTGCAAGGCCGCGATGGATGCCGAAAAGTATCTCGAAGCCCACGAGTTTGCGATGCGGGAGACCGTCCTCTAGCCTAAGAGGTTGCGCAACGCGTCGCCGAGCGACTCGTAAGCGAAGCGATAACCGAGCGATTGCGTGCGCCGCGGAATGACGCGCTGCCCGAGGAGAACGATGCCGGCGCCCTCGCCGAGCATCGCTCGCAGCGCGATGGGCGGCACGGGAAGGATCGTGGGGCGGTGCAGCGCGGCGCCCAGCGTTCGAGTAAACTCCGCATTCGTCACCGGCTCCGGAGCCGTGGCGTTGAGAACGCCGTCCAATCCGTCGATCGCGGCGATATAGATGCCGACGACGTCGTCGATGTGAATCCACGAATACCATTGCTTGCCGCTGCCGACCACGCCGCCTAGGCCCAATCGAAAGGGCGGCAGCAATTGCTTGAGCGCGCCGCCGTCGAGAGCGAGCACGAGCCCGGTGCGCACCAGCGCGGTCCGCATGCCCAGCTCGCAAGCGCGCTGTGCCTGCGCTTCCCACCGCACGCAGACGTCGGCCAAGAAGTCGTCTCCCGGTGGCGATTCTTCGGTAAACGTCGCCTGCTCGCTGCTGCCGTAAAACCCGATCGCCGACGCCGAAATGTAGGCGGTGGGCCGTTCGGCACCCCGCGCGAGTGCGGCCATAAAGGCCCGCGGCGCTTCGACCCGGCTGGATGCGATGCGTTCCTTGGCCTGGCGAGTCCAGCGTTGCGCAACCGGCTCTCCCGCCAAATTCACGATCGTATGACAGCCGGCGAGTTGCGCGGCGGCCGCCGCCGGGTCGCGCAGCGTCGCGCTCGCGACCTCATCGCCGCGAGCGCGCAGGCGTTCGGCTAGATGTTGCCCGATGAACCCACTAGCACCTAAGAGACCGACGCGCACGGAGCACTCCCAACGATAGCTTCGATTGCGTCGATGCGTTTGGGAATCGTCTCGGTGAGATTCTCGTTGCCGTCCTGCGTTACCAGAACGTTATCTTCCAGCCGCACGCCGATCCGCTTGAAACGCTCGTCGCAATTCAGGTCCGCGTGTACGTAGATCCCGGGCTCGACCGTGGTAACCATCCCCGGTTGGAGCGGAATCGGCCGGTCTTCATCGTCGCGATAGCGTCCAACATCGTGCACGTCCAGCCCGAGCCAATGCCCCGAACCGTGCATGTAATAGTCACGATAGCGTTCGCGTTCGATATTTTCATCGAGACTGCCCGCGAGCAGCCCGATGTCGATGAGGCCCTCCGTGATCGTTCGTACCGCTGCTTCATGGAATGCGCGTTGGGAACGGCCGGGTTGCACCTGCGCGATGCCCGCTTCGTTGGCCGCTAGGACGATGTCGTAGATCGCGCGTTGCTCGGCGGAGAAACGGCCGTTCACCGGCCACGTCCGCGTAACGTCGCTGGCGTAATTGTCCATCTCGCATCCGGAATCGACCAAAAGCAGGGTGCCGTCGAGCAATCGTTCGCGGTTGGTACTGTAGTGCAGGATCGTGGCGTTCTCGCCGCCGGCGACGATCGATTCGTAGGCCGTGCTTCGCGCGCCGCCGTAGCGGTATTCGTATTCGAGAATCGCTTCGATCTGATATTCGTAGAGGCCCGGTCGCGTCGCTCGCATCGCCGCCTCGTGCCCGCGGCCGGTGATGCGCGCCGCGGAGCGCATGGTGGCGATCTCCTCGGGTGACTTGATCAGCCGCATCGGGTCGACGATCGCGGCGGGCGAGGCGATGGTCGATACGGTACGTCCTCGGCGGCGGGTCAACGCCTCGGCGCTCGCGCGGGCGGCCAGCACTTGCCGGTCGCGCGCGTCGTCGGTACCGATATCGTAGTAGAGCGTACGTGCGCCGCAGAGAAATTCGGGTAGCCGTTCGTCGAGCTCGGAGAGGGGATAGGCTGCGTCCACTCCCAAGTGCTCGACCGCGCGTTCTACGCCCAGACGTTTGCCGTTCCATATCTCCAGCGTGCGGTCGCGAGTGCGCAAGAACAGCACGCTGCGGTGGGCCGGGTGTTCGGGCGCAAGGACTAGCACCGCATCCGGTTCGTCGAATCCGGTGAGGTAATAGAATGTCGAGTTCTGGCGAAATTCATATTCGCTATCGGCGTTGCGCGCAACCGGGCGCGCGGCGGGAAGAATGGCCACGCCGTCGGCAATCGATGCGAGCAGGCGGTTACGGCGGTCGATGTACGGATGCATTATTTCTCCGGGTGGAGTTCGGTAACGATGGCGTCGAGCGTTTTTGCGGAGCGTTCCGCCGCTGCGGCGATCGCGGGATGAGTGCCGGTCGCGAGGCCCTTCGCGAGGTCGGGAAAGGCTACCGGGCGGTACCCGTCGCGTCCGTAATAGAGGCGGTCGAGCGCTTGCACCGCGTCGATTTCGCTCCCGCCCCCGGTACCGTGTGTATCGACGGTTCGTGCCGCGCCGGCGAAACGCGCGATCGCGGTGGCGAGCGGTGCGAGATCGGCCGCGCTCGCTCCCCGGCGCGCGTAAGCGGCGAGTGCCGAACGCATCGGCGCGACGTATGGCATAAACCGATAGTGCAATGGGCCGTCGGTCAACCGGTACGCGAGGATGCCCACCAATTGCGCGATGGCGCGGTGGTTCACGAAGCCGGGGTCGGCTTGGGACTCGGCATAGCGCAGATCGTCGAACGCGGAGTGATAGACGCCGAACGGTCCGACGAAGCCGGTCTCGATCGTCGGGATACCGGCTTCATACAGAAACGGCTCGAAATCGGACCCGCCTCCCGGCCCGCGGACGGTGATGCCGCCCGATTGGGATTGCCAGCGTTGATAAAGGCGTTGGCTTGGGAGGGCCGGATCGGGAATCACGTTCGTAGCGCTGATGACGCTCGCGCCGAGCGCGGCGGCAGCCGATGCGACGAAGCGCTGGCCGGTAGCATTTTCGTCTTCATTGATATACGCAAGGCAACCGTTCCGCAGGCTCGCGAAGTGCTCGCGCACGTACTGCCCGGAGCCGAGTTCGCCGATCTCTTCCCCATCCCAACCCGCAATGACGATCGAGTACCGCGGACGCCAACCGCTGCGATAGAGATACCCCAGCGCGTGGGCGGTTTCGAGCAACGTGGAGATACCGGAACCATCGTCGGTAACGCCATAGACCCACGCATCGCGATGTGCGCCAAGGACGATGTAGTGGGTTGGATCGCTGCCGCGCAGCACGCCGACCGTATTCCAGAGCATCTGCCACTTGTAGCCCGCGTCGACGCGCAGCCGGACGGGGACGTTCGAGATGCGATTGCGCATCGCCGCGCGTAGACGCAGGCCGATCTTCGCGCTGACCGGCAAGACGGGAATGTTCAGGCGCGGCAGGCCCAGGCTTCCGCGCTGCACCGAACCCAGCGGGCGATACGGACCGTTGGGATACGCAGGCCCGTGGGAAGAACCGTCGCGATCGGTTGGATCGGACCAGAAAATCACACCCGCCGCGCCGTGTCGCTCGGCGCGCCGCGCAAGGGTTCCGCGAAATTCCGCACCGTAAGCAACGAGCACGATGCGGTGGCTGACGCTGATACCAGCGCGGTCGAGGATGGCGTAATCGGCGCGCGTGCCATGCCCCGAATCGACGAGCGAGGCGGTAACGTCTCCGCTGCCCGACCACGCGTTGAAGGGCAGCACGCCCGCATTCTTGCGCGTCCCGTCGGGATCGCTCGCGATCGGCGATTCGCGCAGGTCGAAATCGACCCGGCGCGGCCGCTCCAAGAGGGAGAGGACGATCTTCGTCGGCGATTGGGGGATCTCGGCAAAAAACGGCTCGAGGGTTGCATCGAAACCATCGGCGGCGAGTTGATCGCGCATCCAGTCCGCGATGTGTTTGTCACCCGGGGTGCCCGCGTAATGTGATTCTTCGTTGAGGCGGGCCGACGCGTTGAGCGCTCCCTGCGCGCTGGGTAAATCGAGCAGCAACCCTTCGTAGTTGCCGGCGGCGCCGGCGGGCGGCGAGCCGAGAAGCACGGCCACGCACGCGGCGGCGAACATCGAGCGGTAACGCATGGCGAGCCTCCTTGGTAGCGCCTTCATTCGGTAGCGCGGAGCAGAGATCGTGCTTGGCGGTCGAGCCCTTGTGTAAAGACCTTGGGATGGGTCAGATAAAAAAGCGTCATGATGCGCAGAACGAAGCGGTGGCATTCGGGGCGCGGTAACGCGGCAAATCCTCGGCGTCCGGCCGCCGCCAAGAACGCCACGCGTTCGCGCAAACGCCGCGGGCCGTCGTAAACGGCGGCGAAGCTCAGTTCGCCGTGCGCGGCGTCTTCGCTCTGATCGATGAACGAATCGAGCATGACGTGCAGCGAGCTGACGTATGGGAAGTAGGCGTCGTATGCGAGCCCGGCCAAATCGGGACGGCCTTCGAACGCGACGAACAGCGGGGCGTAGACTTGAAATTGCGATCCGGCGGCGCACGCAAACTCGTGCCAGTCCAGAGCTTTGAACCGTTCGCGGTGCTCTTCGTACCAGCTCACGCAGGCGAGTTCGCGTTCGGGACTGGTATAGTGGGAGAACGTCTGCATCTGCGAATAGAGCAGCGCCGACTCGCGAAAATACGGTAAGAGGTCTTCGTAGTGCGGCAGCTTGGCGAGGCCGCGCTGCGTTTGCTCGACCAATGCGCGCAGATAGCCGCCATCGTCGCCGGACGGCCCGTTCGCATAGTAATCGCGAGGCGCTGCATTCGGATCCAACGCGTCGGCGATCGCTTGATGGAGTACCGGATAGGCGGCAGGGTCGACATCGGGATGGCGATCGCAGAGGTTGTCGAGATAATCGTAGATCGTTTCCAGCGGCGCGACGACCGCGATATACTCGCGCGCGGCGTCCGGCGGGAGAAACGTTGCCAGGATGCACGCTCCGGCAACGTGATAGGATTTGCCTTCGATGCTCGCGAGCGCTTGCGCGCGCAAACGATCGTCGGGCATCGCTTCTGCGAGCGTTCGCAACGCCGCAAGGCGTTCGCGGGCTTGCGGCACGATGACGCGCAAGAATCTTGCAAGATAGAACGGCGCTTCGATGCCGGTTGCGAGCAAGTAGCGCAGGCGGTCGGGGCTGGAGAGCACGTGGCGTACGGCCCAGCGAATGTCGTCGATCATTGCGCTTAGATGCCGCCGATAAAGCGGCCGGGATTCAACGTGCCGTTCGGATCGAAGCGCGCTTTAAGCGCGCGCATGCGATCGAAGGCATCCGGGAGCTCTCCCCACACGTTGAGCGAGGCGCGTTGCGGGTGCGCTCCCGCCACCACCGTGGCGCCGGGTTCGTCGTCGTGGAGCGCGTCGTCGAACATGGCGATTTTGGCTCCGAGCGCGTGCGAATCCAAATCGCTGACGCGAAGAATGAGGTCGTCGTTCATGGCATCGACCAGCGTGTCGGCGCGTAGCTCGAAGCGTTCGGCGAGAAGGCGCGCGGCGAGAACGCGGTCGATCAGGCTCTGGCTGTGGGCCGAGATGCGGTACGTGATCGAACGCTCGCCCAAGCAGCTAACGTACGCATCGAGGATGCGTCCGAAGGCTTCGCGCGCGCCCGTGTCGAGGATCTGCGTTTCGGGCACGCCCGCTCGCCCCAGCGCCGAGCGAAGATCGCGCGTCGAGCGCTCCAACAGCGCGGCGCTGCCCTCCAAGAGCACGATCAATCGGCCCTCGTGCCCGTCATCCCCGTCGATCGATTGATGGAAGCCTTCTACCCAGAATGCCGCTGCAGGTACGATGTGCAGCGATGCGATGCTCGCAAGGGCGCGTCGTCGCGTTCCCTCCGGCAACGGTGCGATGAAGATGCGCGTAAGCGGCGGCAGAGCGGTCGTCTTTAAATTGGCCTGCGCGATGATTCCGAGCGTTCCGAATGCGCCCACGTACAGGCGACTCATATCGTAGCCGGAGACGTTCTTGACCACCATCCCTCCCGCGCGCGCGATCGTACCGTCGGCCAACACCGCGACGGAGCCGATCACGTAATCGCGCGGCCGCCCGTAGAGGTGACGGCGCGGGCCCAGCCATCCGGCCGCGAGCGTACCGCCCAGCGTTGCTTGGTGCGCGAGGGGAGCGTCGAAGGGGATATGCGTGCCGTGCGCCGCCAATTGCGTCGCGAGATTGCGCAACGTGATTCCACCCTGGGCTGCGACGACGAGATCGGTCGGCGCGTCCTCAACGATCCCCGTCAACGATGCCGTTCGCACGCGCGTGCACGGCCGTTGCACGGGCACACCCATACCGGCGAGCGTGTTGCCGCCTTCGATCGCGATGCGTTCGCCGTTGCGGTTGCACGAGGCCACCACGTCGGAGAGCTCTTCCAGGCTGGAGGGCGTCACGCGCGGACCTCGGGGCAGCGCGCTCCGCTTGGAAAAATTTTCTCCGGATTGAACATGAGCTTAGGGTCGAAGACGTCGCGGACTCGCGCCATCGTCGCCAGATCGTCGGTGGAGTAGATCTGCGTCATCGCCTCGCGCTTTTCGTAGCCGATGCCGTGTTCGCCGCTCACCGTGCCGCCGAGGGCGACGGCCGAAGAGAGGATCGCGTTCCCGGTTTCGATCACCGCGGCGACCTGTACGGCATCGCGCTTATCGTACAGGATCATCGGATGCAGATTTCCGTCCCCGGCGTGGAACACGTTGCCGACGACGAGCCGATGCTCGCGTGCCGCCGCTTCGACCGCGCGCAACGCCTGCGGCAGCTTGCTGCGCGGCACGCAGACGTCTTGCAGGTAGTAATTCTGCGCTAAACGCCCTACCGCGCCGGCGGCACCTTTGCGGCCGGCCCAGAGCGCATCGCGCTCGGATTGACTGCGCGCGGTGTGCCACGAAAGGGCGCCGTTGGCGTGGACGATACGGTACAGCCCCTCTTCGCAGGCACGCATGTCGTCTTCGAAACCGGCGTTTTCAATCAGCAGAATGGCGCCGGCATCGGTAGGATATCCCGCGTGAAAGGCCGCTTCGACGGCCTGCGCGATAACGCGATCCATCATCTCGAGTGCGGTCGGGATGATGCCGGCTGCGACGATGGCGGAGACCGCTTCGGATGCGGCGTCGATGCTCGGAAACGCGGCGACCCAGACGCGGACGGATTCGGGGAGCCTTTGCAGGCGCACCCAGGCGGACGTGACGATCCCCAGCGTCCCTTCGCTGCCCACGAGCGCCGCGGTGAGGTCGTAGCCCGCTCCGTCCAGCGTCGTCGTGAACACTTCGCCGAACGAATCGACGATCTCCAGGCCCAATACGTGGTTGACCGTCGTCCCGTACTGCAAGCAGTGCGGTCCGCCGGCGTTCGTTCCGATATTGCCGCCGATCGTCGATACTTTTTGCGACGACGGATCCGGGGCGAAGAACAAGCCGTGGCCGGCGATGCGGGTCGAAAGGTCGAGATTGACCAAGCCCGGCTGCACGCGAGCCCGCCGGCCGCGCACGTCGAGTTCGAGGATACGATTCATGCGCGCGAACGAGACGACGATACCGCCCTCGATGGGGACGGCGCCGCCGCAGAGACCGGTGCCCGCGCCGCGAGGAACGATCGGCTCGCCAAACTCACGCGCAATCTTTACGACCGCGCTCACGTCCGCGACCGAACGCGGCAGCACGACCGCGCTGGGAGCCCGCCCTTGCGTGTACCCGTCAAATGCGTACACGCTGAGGTCTTCGGGCGCGAACTTGACGGCGTCGGCGCCGATGGCGTCGATCAATCGTGGTACGAGCATCTCTTGGCTGGTTTAGGCGAGCAGGAAGCGGGGCCTGCCCGCATTAACCGCATGGCAATCGTGTTCTTTTTCAACCGCAAAAAAAAGGAGCCGAAACGGCTGGCCAAGGCGCAGCCGACCGCCACGCAAAAGCGCTCGTCGTTTCGCATGCCGGTCGAGTTCGACGTCTCATTCACGCTACGCGGGCGCCCCGGTAGACGCCACGCGGTCGCGAACGATCTCTCGGCGGGTGGCCTGCGATTGATCGGCGATGAAGATTTTCTTCCCGGATCGGTACTCGAACTCGATTTCGTGCTACCCGACGCGTTTCTGGCAGAGTTGAAGGTTGAAAAAGAAGTCTACGAGCAGACGCCCTTCGGCCTGCGGCCGGAGACGCTCAAGGTGCAGCCCCCGCCCTTTCACCCGATGCAGATGAATGCAAAGGTGCTGGCGACGTTTTTCGTCCCAAGCGAGAAAGCGCTCGCGCACGGCATGAAATTCGTCGAGGTGGAACCCTCTATGCAAGACGAGCTTCAACGCTTCATCCACCTCTGGCAGTTGCACTACCTACGGTCGCGTCAGACTCCGTAATCGCGGGGTTGGTGCCGGGCCGGCATAACGATACACGACGTGATAGCGGTCGATCGTGCGTGCGATTGCGTACGTGCCGCCGGTGAGCGTGGTGCCCTGCGGGACGACGACGTACACGGGCGCGACGCTCGACCATTGGCGGAAGTTTGCCGCTTCGTCGTTCGGCCACGCGGCCACGATCGTCCGGTCGGCGAACGATCCGTCCGCGTAGGCCCCATAAGCGTACGGGGTAGCGTCCAGCCACGTCGTCACAACGATGCTGCCGCGCGGGATCGCGGCCGCGATTTGCGTGATGAGATGACGCTCCCCGTCGGCATTGCGATTATTGAACAATGCGGCGTGGTTCGCCGCCAACGTCCCGATCCATGAAGCAACGATGAAGATCGCTATGCCGATGCGTCGCAGTTCGGCCCGCCAGTCGTCCCCGAAGCCGCCCGCGCTCGCGAGCAAGAGCGGAATCCACCAGATCGCGAGCAGGCGATAGCGGGCAGCGTCGGATTCGACGTCGCGATAGACCACGGAGAACGGGATCGCGGCCAGGCACAGCAGCCCGACGACGAGCGCGACGCGTCGATCGCGTGCGTACCACGTGGCGAGCCCGACGATGGCGACGACCACCGCGTAACTCCCGTACGATCCTTGCGTGAACGTGAAGATATCCCAGAGATAGCTCTGCCACTGAGCCGGCGCGAAAATCCCGAGAAGATGGTGCCCGGTATCGAAGCTGCTGCCGGTCAGGACCGTTAGGAAACCGTGCCACGTGCTCGGGTTGCCGGCGTTCCAAAACGGCCCACCGTCGATGCCTGCGAGTCGCGCGGCGGGATCGTCCCCGTGTGCGACGATCCACGACGAGCGCAGCGGAAGGTAGAGGTAGAGCGATAAGCCGGCGGCTACGGCCGCGCCCGCGCGCAGGAGGTCGCCGCGTCGCACGTCCCGCCGGCGAAGCAGCACCGCGACGAGCATTCCGGGAGCGAGCCAGATCGCATTGGGATGATCCGCCAGCGCGAGGCCCCAGCATGCGGCCATCGCCACAAGCGCGCGACGATCGCCGTCCTGCAACCACACGATCGTCGCAAACACGATGGCGGATTCCAGCGCGAGCAGAAGATCGTGGACGTCGGCGTGCGTCGCGTGCGTCCACACCACGTAGGTGGATGCAAACCAGAAGTACGCGGGGACGGCGATCCACCAGCGGATTCCCAACCGCCCGGCGCACGCAACACCGATGCCGACCGCCGCGCCGGCGTAGATGGCGCAGAGCGCGTTGAGCCGCCACGCAACGCTCCCGAACGCGAACGCGTGCGACCAAAGGAAGCCCAGCAAGACGAAGAGCGGAAAGCCGGTCGGATGCGCGATGCCCAAGATATATGGTACCGTTTGCATCTCGGCCGCATCGCCCCCAAACGGTTGCGACGGTACGCACGCAACGAACGTGACGGCCGCGATCGTCGCGGCCGCGATTGCAGGGAGCGACGGCGAACGCAGCGGTTTCACGCCTAGGTGTAGAGCAGATACTTCGAGCGCAGGGTGCGAAATTGCGTGGTGGGCCGATCCCATTGCGCGAGGATCGCATCGGCGTTATCGCCGCGTTCCAGTGCTATGCGCAGTTCGTTGGTTCCCCAGTCGCGGTCGAGGTCGGCCGCCCGAATGCGAATGAGATGCGGAGCGATGTCGCGTACCGCCACCAACAGTTCGACCGCCGTGCGCACGGCCAGAAAGCGCGCGGGTTCGAAGACGTCCAGCTCCACTCCCGAAAGTTCTTTGTCCTTCCAGAAGCCCGCCACCGGCGACCAGGCCGCCGGGCGAAACCACACGCCGGGCAGATCGCGCGCGTTCAATCGCGCGGCCAGCGCGGTGCCGTCGACGCCGAGTCCTCCGGCGTAGAAAAACGGCTTGGTGAAATAGACGCCGTTGTTGACGCCCGCATTATCGATCAGCCCGGTACACAGGTAGACGAATGCGGTGCGCCATTCCGGAATGTTGGGCGAGGTCTGTACCCATTGCAGGCCGGTCTGCGGCCAGATCGTCGAGCGATGCCAACCGCGCATCGGCACGACGTGCAGATCGGCACCGATGCCGAAGTGTTCGTTGAAGAGCTTGGCGAGCTCGCCGACGGTCATGCCGTGGCGCATCGCGATCGGGTAGAGCCCGATGAAGGAGGCAAACGCAGGTTGCAGCACGGGCCCTTCGACGACGATGCCGCCGACCGGATTCGGACGGTCCAACACCCAGAAGGCCTTGCCGGCGCGCTTCGCACTCTGCATCGCGTACGCCATCGTCGAAATAAACGTATACGCGCGCGAGCCGACGTCTTGAATGTCGTAGAGCAAGACGTCCACGTCTCGCAGAATTGCGGGCGACGGATGGCGTTGCGCGCCGTAGAGGCTGTAGACCGGAAGTTTCGTCTGCGGATCGGTGTACGAACCGACGTACGCTCCCGCCGTTCGGTCGCCGCGAAACCCGTGCTCGGGGGCGTAAATCGCCCGCAAATGGATGCGCGGGTTCGCGCGGATCGCATCGACGATGGATTCGAGCCGCGAGGTGACGCCGCTCTGATTGGTGATGACGCCGATCCGCGCCCCGGCGAGTTCGCGCCACGCCGTTTGCAGAAAGACTTCGTCACCAAGCGTGATGGTGGCCGGCGGAAGCGGCTGCGCCCGCAGGCCGGCGGCCGACGCCCCGACCGCTGCGCCGAACGAGCCTACCCCGCGAAGAAAGCGTCCTCTCTGCATGGAACCGGGCTTCGCCTAGACGAAGGCCGGTTCCGTCGCCGCGGGGAGAATACCGGCCTCGCGCGCTCGCCCGAACAACTCGTGCACGGCCGCGATGCCGTCGTCTCCGATATCTGCGCTATACGCGTTGACGTACAGGTCGATGTGGGCGCGCATGACCGCGTCGCTCATCTCGAACGCGTGCTCGCGAATGAAGGGCATGATCTGCGCTTCGTTATTTCGCGCGAAAGCGAGGCTTCGTTCGATCGCCCGATGTACCTCGAGCGCTCGATCGCGAGGGAGATCGTTGCGCACGAGAATCGCCCCGAGCGGTATCGGACGTCCCGTCGTACGCTCCCACCACGCGCCGAGGTCCGCGACGCGGGCCAGCCCGGCGTCCGCGTAGGTGAATCGCGATTCGTGAATGATCAGCCCCGCGTCGATCTCGCCGGCGGCGATCGCCGGGATGATCCGATCGAATCGCATCTGCGTGGCGCGCGGACGCGCGCCGAGCGCGAGCTGGAGCAGCATGAATGCGGTCGTTCGTTCGCCGGGAATCGCGAAGTGGGCGTCGCGGAGCGACTCGAGATCGGGTGCGAAGCCGGGGCGCGTTACCACGAGCGGCCCACATCCGCGCCCGAGTGCACCTCCGGCACGCAGGATGCGGTAGCGATCCATCAGCCACGGAATTGCGCCGTAACTGACTTTCGTCAGTTCGAACGTGCCTTGCAGCGCGTCGTTATTGAGCTCTTCGATATCGGCAAAATGGACGCGAACCGCGGGAGCGCTTTCCAGCAGCCCGTTGGTGAGTGCGGCGAAGATGTACGTATCGTTCGGGCAGGGCGAATAGGCGAGCGTGAGTGGAGACGCGGCGGTCATCGCGGCGCTTCCGACGGCGCAAGAAAAGCGTGCATCGCTCTGCGTAAACCCGCGATGCCCGCATCGAAGTTCCACTCGCTGCGCGCGCGGTCTCCGACGATATTCGAGATGCCGCGGATTTCAACGGCCGGAACCCCCGCGATCTCGGCGGCCCGCAGCACGGCAAACCCCTCCATGCTTTCAACCTGCGCCCCCAGGGCCGCCAGACGCGCCGCGGTTGCGTCGGTGGCCGTTACGCGCGCGACGGTGATTCCTCGCACTGCCGGTATGCCGCACTCGACCAGCATCGCTACCAGCGAGGGGTCGGAATCGGCTCGGTGGATGGTACGCTCGCCGTGCGGCAGGGCGAGCGGCTCGCCGGTTTCGATATCGAGTTCGAGCGATTCGTGCGCGACGACGACGCCCTGCCCGACGGGTGCGACGCCCGGAAATGAGCCGGCGATCCCCGCGTTGACGACCGTCGTGTAGCGGCCGTGCGCCAACGCTCGCGCGACGCGGGCGGCCGCTTCGACCGGGCCGACGCCGCAGACGAGCACTTCGGCGCCGCTTGGGGGCGCAAACCATGCCAGCTCTTTGGCGACCGCGCACACGATTAACAGCACGTTATCGAACGCCGATGAATTTGTGGGTTTGCAACGAGAGCCGGAAGCGTTGCGGATGTGCTTTGGCGTAAGCCAGCGCCAACTCGATATTGGCGGGTTTGTTGCCTTCCGGTTGCAGCAGAATCGTCGCTTTGCCGGCGAAGAGCGGGAGATGTTCCTCGGGCACGCGCCCGTCAACGATGAGCTTCGCTTCATTCGCGCGTGCGGCCATGCGCGGATCGACGCGTTCTTTGGGTGAGACGCACAACCAGACGTCGCTCGGTAAATCCGCGAAGAGCGTGCCGTTCGATTCGATGTGAACGCGCCGGCCGTCGCTCTGCAGCGCCGCGATTAACGCTCCGGTCTGCGTTTGCGCGAGGGGCTCGCCGCCGGTGAGAATGACCATCGGGCAGCCGGCGCCGGCCTCACCGACCATTCGAACCACGTCCTCCACGCTTGCAAAAAACTTGAGCGCGTAATCGGTATCGCAGAACGAACACGCCAGATTGCATCCCGCGAGGCGCACGAAGACGGCCGGCGTTCCGGCCCACGTGCCTTCACCTTGGATGCTGTAGAAGATCTCCGCGAGTTGCAGCATGGCTACGGTGCGACGAAATCGCTGCGGCGCAAGACCGCGCAACTATTGGCCGTCTCCCACAGCACCAACTCATCCAGCCCCGGCAACGCCGGGTCGAGCCGTTTCCATATCCACATCGCGATGTGCTCGGCGGTCGGGTTTTCGATGAGATCGTTGAGCGTTTGGTGATCGAGGGCGTCGATCACGTGCTCGTGGACGACTCGCTTGATGGTATCGAAGTCCTCGATCATGCCCCGGGCAGGCCCCTGGCTCTGGAGCGGGCCGCGCACGGCGACCTCCAGGCGGTATGAGTGCCCATGCATTCGGGCGCATTTGCCGGAATGGTACGGAAGTACGTGTGCCGCTTCAAAGCGGAAGTGCTTGCGAATCTGCATGGGGAAGACGCCGAAGCGGATTCGCGCCCGGGAGGGCAGAGTCCGGCCACCCAGGCGCCACTGCGACATCCGTCGGAAAAGAGCCATTGTGCCCATACGAACCAATCGCGACCGACTACCCATCACCGCCGTGGTTGGCGAGGCTGCCCCCGCCCTGATCAATACCGGGCTCTACGACGTCAGCTTCGAGGGCGAGCCGCTGATCGTCGCCAGCGTCGGCGGGATTAACCCCAATGTGCGCGTGGGCGACGGAGCCTTCGCGTTTCGGGCCGACCATATCGAGCCGGGTGTGAGCGCCCGCAACCCCGACGACCGCGCCAACACGGCGTTCAACGTGCTCTCATGCGTCGGCAACGAAGCGCGGGTCATCTCCGGCGAAGCCAAGGGCGCGGCCGGGCGCGTTACGGGCAAGCACGGCGGCGTGGAGCACGTCATCATCGATTTTACGCCGGAAGTGATGCGCGCGATGGCCATCGGCGACCGCATTCAAGTGTGGGGATGCGGGGTCGGTTTGGAATTGCTCGACGCGCCGGATGTCAAAGCGTTCAATGCCGATCCGGATTTTCTTGAAGCTTGGGGCCTTGCCGTGCGCGATGGACGCATCCGCGCGCGTGTGGCGAGGACCGTTCCGGCTGCGGTGATGGGATCGGGGCTTGGTCGCGCAACGGTGGTGCGCGGTGACTACGATATTCAAACGTTCGACGACACGATGGCCGAACGATATGGTTTGCGCGAGTTGCGGCTCGGCGACCTCGTTGCGATTATCGATGCCGACAACTCGTTTGGGCGCATCTACCGCACCGGCGCGATCTCGGTCGGCGTCGTCGTGCACGGCGGCTCCTACGTTGCCGGCCACGGGCCCGGCGTTACGACGCTCCTCACCTCATCGATTGGTGCGATCGATATCGAAATCGACGCGGCCGCCAACCTCGCCACGATCTTAGGCCTGCGCTAGCTTCGTGCCCGGGTCGGGCCTATCGGTGCAGAAGAACGGCGAGCATGGTGGATACCCACGCGGTGGCGCCCAACCCGATGAGCCACATGAATTTCCGGTCGATTTGAGCGAACCGGCCGTCGATTTGAATAAAACGGCTTTCGATTTGGCCGAATCGCCCATCGATCTGGGTGAAGCGGGCCTCCATTTTGTGCTCGAACGAATCCAGGCGCCGATCGATCCCGGTCAGGCGCTCGGCGATCTGTTCGTAGGCCCCTTCGAGGTGCGCCATACGGATCTCCAAGGGCTGTGCGCTCATGCTTCCATCCTATCACGGCCGGTGCGCGGGCCGGTACCCGCACATTCCCGCAGAGGCGCCGGTTCGCTAGGCCCGAGCTAGAGCGCGGAGAGCGCCGATTCGAGATCGGCGAGCACATCGCCGACGTTTTCGATCCCTACCGAGAGGCGCAGCAGCGAGGGCATGACGCCCATCGCGGCCGCCGCCGCGGTTTCGGCGGCGCCGATGTTCGGCCACATCGCCGCGGGTTGCGCGATCAGCGACTCGACCCCGCCTAGGCTCACGGCGTTGCGTATGAGGCGAAGCCGCTCGACGACGCGCCGAGCGTCGTCGAAATCGCCGTCGATTTCGAAGCTGAGCAGCCCGCCGAAGCCACGCATCTGCCGGGCGGCGACATCGTGATTCGGGTGGGTTGCGAGGCCGGGGTAATAGACGCGACGCACGCGCGCGTGGCCTGCGAGAAACGCCGCAACGGCTTGGCCGTTCGCGTTATGGCGCTCCATCCGCAAATCGAGCGTGCGCAATCCGCGTAACAGCAGCCAGGCTTCGAAGGGCGCGAGGGTTGCGCCTAGGACGATGTGCGTCTTCCAAATGCGATCGATTAGCGCTTTCGAACCGATCGCCGCGCCTGCGATTAAATCGGAGTGTCCCCCCAGATATTTTGTCGCGCTGTGGACGACGATGTCGGCGCCGAGTTCCAGCGGTCGCTGGTTGATCGGGCTCGCGATGGTATTGTCGATGACGGTTAGGGCGCCGGCGGAGCGCGCGATTTCGACGACGCGCGCGATGTCGGTGATGCCCAAGAGCGGATTGCTCGGGCTCTCCATCCAGATGAATCGCGTATTCGGGCGCATCGCAGCAGCGAATGCCGCCGCATCGTGCTGATCGACGAACGTCACCTCGACCCCGTAGCGGGGCAGCAGGTCGGTCATCAGCGTGCGCGTTCCCGCGTAGAGCATGCGTTGCGCGACGACGTGGTCGCCGGATTGCAGGAGCGCGACGGCCGTAGCGGAGATCACTCCCATGCCCGAGCTCGCCACCAGCGCGGCTTCGCCCCCCTCGACGGCGGCCAGAACCGCGGCCACCTGCGCGTGATTCGGGTTACCATGCCGCGTGTAGAAGCCGGGATGCTGCGGCGTCTGGGCGCCGAGCGCCATCGCCTGCGGGCTGTCAAAGGTAAAGGTGGAGGTTTGGTAGATCGGCGGCGCTACACTCGAGCCGTCGGACTGCGAGCGATCGGCGTGCAAGAGCCGCGTTTCGATCGCGAACTCGCGCTCCGGGTACACTTAAAGGGTGATCCGCGGGGTTTTGGGGGTGGGCGTACAGAGCGTGCGCTTGCCTTCGTTCACGTAGCTCATGTGGCGCTCGGTCACGTGGTCCTGCGCGGCTTTGAGCCAGCGGTCGGCGTGGTCGCCGAGGGTCGATTCGTCAACTAAAATATTGCCGTAGCCAAAGCCGGCGCCGACGTCGATATCGGTGTGCAAGGTGAGACTTTTTCCCGTCCAGCCGCAACTGCGCAGCGAGCGCTCCAAATGCGGCATGCCGATTAATTTAAATCCCGCTTCCGTGAGGAAGACGCTACACCAACTTGTCCATACCCCGTAGGCATTCAAGATACGGGCGACGTGCGTGTAGGATCGTTCGTCCATGGTGGCCCTTTCGCGCCCGGTGTTGCCGACCTCCTTGATAACCGAAGAGCGGCCGATGGTATCGGCCGCTCTTCGATAGCGTATGGGGGCGATGGGGCGCTACAATGCGCCGTCGGGCCCCATGCGTTCGAGGCGTTTTTTGAGATCGGCGAGGAATCCGCTTGCGACATAGCCGTCAACGACGCGGTGGTCGAGCGAGAGGCACGAATTCATCATCTGACGGATCGCGATCGCATCGTCTTCGCGAACCACGGGTTTCTTGACGACCGTCTCCATCGTCACGATGCCGGCCTGGCCCGCATTGATGATCGGTGCGGAAGCCCAACTGCCGTTGGCGCCGTTGTTATTGACGGTGAACGTGCCGCCCGAGAGATCGTCGACGCCGAGCTTGTTGCGACGCGCTTTATCGATCAACTCGCCCGCCGCAATCGCCAAACCCTTAACGGAGAGTTTGTCGGCATTTTTGATGACGGGTACGACCAAGTTCGTGGAAAGTCCGATTGCAATGCCGATGTTGACGTCCTTGTTCACATATAGCCCTTCGGGTGTGAACTTGGCATTCATCAGCGGGAATGCGGCCAGCGATTCAACGACCGCTCGCATGAAGAAGGGCAACAGCGTGAGCTTGTAGCCGGTCTCACGTTCGAAGCGATCTTTCTCGCGCGTGCGCCATTTCCACACATTCGTCACGTCGATCTCGACCATCGACCACGCGTGCGGGGCCGTGTGCTTGGATTCGACCATGCGCTCGGCGATGATGCGTCGCGCCTGATTGAGCGGAATCAACGTTCCCGGAATCGGGTCGGCGTAGGTTGACGTTCCCGAGGCGGGAGGCGCTGCAGGCGGTTTCGAAGGTGCGCCCGGCATCGCGGCCGGAGCACCGGTCGCACCGAAGTTGGTCCCGACGCCGATCGCCTGGCCGACCGCGGCGGCGGGCCCCATGCGCGAGGCCGTGAGCACGTCGTCGGCGGTGACGCGTCCGTTCGCTCCCGACCCGCTCAGGGTACGGATATCGATGTGATGCTCGCGCGCGAGCTTGCGTACCGCGGGCGATGCCGAACGTAATGCCGCGTCGGCGTTGGCATCGGTCGCATTGCGCTGCCCGTTGCTCGAACCGTTCCCGGAGTGTGCGGGCGCGACGGCAGCGGGGGCGGCGGGCGCACCGGCAGCGTTTGCAACCTGTTGCGTCGGTTCGGTTCCTGCGGCGTTGGTGCCGCTCGCGGCACCGACTTCATCGATGATCGCGATCGGCGCGCCGGTTGGAACCGTTTCACCTTCTTTAACGAGCATCTGCGTGATGACGCCGGTAACCGGCGAGGGCACTTCGGCATTCACCTTGTCGGTGGAGACTTCGACAAAGGCTTCGTATTTTTCGACGCTGTCGCCGACTTTCTTGAGCCACTGCGCGACGGTCCCTTCGGTTACCGTCTCGCCGAGTTGCGGCATCGTGATCGTTGTGGCCATTAGAATTTCACCATTTCTCGCATCGCTTGCGCCATCTCGGCCGGCGAAGACATATACTCTTCCTCGAGCGGGAGCGCGTAGCCCATTGCGGGCACGTCCGGCGCGCAATGGCGACGGATCGGCGCGTCGAGATGGAAGAGCGCTTCCTCGGCAACCATCGCGGAAATCTCCGCGCCGATGCCGCCGAATTTATTGTCCTCGTGAATGATGAGCAGCTTGCGGGTTTTCTCCACGCTGCTCAAGATCGTCGCTTTGTCCATCGGACGAATCGAACGCAGATCGACCACTTCAACCGAGAGGCCTTCGCTCTGCAACTGCTGCGCCGCTTCGAGCGCCCAATGGACGTAGAGGCCATACGAAACCACGGTTAGTTGCGTGCCTTCTTTGACAACGTTCGCTTTGCCGAGCGGAATCGTGTAGTGGCCGTCCGGAACCTCGCCCTTGATGAGACGATAGGTTTTCTTATGCTCGAGGAACAGCACCGGATCGGGATCGTCGATTGCCGCGTTCAGCAAGCCTTTGACGTCGGCGGGAAACGCCGGCGCGACGATCTTTAGGCCGGGAACGTGATAGAACAGCGCTTCGATCGAGACCGAGTGCGAAAGCGCACCGCGAACGCCGCCGCCGTACGGCGTGCGAATCACGAGCGGACACGTGTACTCGCCGTTGCTGCGATAGCGCGTTTTGGCTGCCTCGCCGACGATTTGGTTGAACGCCGGATAGATGAAGTCGGCGAATTGAATCTCGGCGATCGGGCGTAGCCCTTCCATCGCCATACCCACCGCGATGCCGACGATCGAAGCTTCTGCGATCGGCGTATCGATGACGCGCTCCGGCCCGAATTCGTTGATGAAGTCCTTGGTGATGAGGAACACGTTGCCGCGGTTGCCGACATCTTCACCCAAGATGATCGTGCGGTCGTCGGCCTTCATGGCTTCGTAGAGCGTCTCGCGCACCGCTTCGACGTTGTTGAGGACTTTCGATGAGGTTGTCACTGCCACGGTTGCCAGGCTCCTTCGTAGAGGTGCGTATAGAGATCGGAGGCTGCCGGGTAGGGCATGGCTTCCGCACGATCGGTCGCGTCGTTCGTCTCGCGAAGGACGTCTTTCTTCATCGCGTCGACATCCGCCATCGACATCACGCGCGCGTCCAGGAGCAATCGCTCGAACTGCGGCACCGGATCGTCCTTACGATGTTCGGTGACCTCTTCTTTGGTGCGATACGTCATGTCGTTGTCGTCGGTCGAGTGCGCGAGATAGCGATAACAGGTGCCTTCGAGCAACGTCGGGCCGCCGCCGGAGCGCGCGCGTTCGAGCGCTTCGTTCACCGCGCCGTACGTGGCGATCGGGTCGAATCCGTTGAAGCGCTTACCCGGCATACCGTAGCCGGCCGCGCGCTTCCAGATCTCCGGTTGCGCCATCTGCTTGTGGAGCGGCGTCGAGATCGCCCACTCGTTGTTTTCAACCAGCATCACGAGCGGCAACTTGTGAACCGCCGCGAAATTCATGGATTCATGCCATTCGCCTTCGCTCGTGGTTCCGTCGCCGCACGTCACCAGCACCGCGCGTTCGGCCTCTTTGCGATACTTGATCGCATACGCCGCGCCGACGGCGTGCGGGATGTGCGCCGCCAGAATCGACGAGAACGACATCAGCCCGGCGGCCTTGGACGAGTAGTGATTCGGAAATTGACGCCCGCCGTTGTGATCGGCCGCGCGCGCGAAGAGCGAGAGCAGAATCTCGTACGGCGTGAGCCCGATGCCCAGAGCCAGCCCAAGATCGCGGTAATAAGGGGCGAGGATATCTTTGCCGCGATGAAATGCCATCGCCGCGCCCGCCTGTAGGGCTTCGTGCCCTTCGCTGCCTAGCGCGAACGGCACTTTGCCCTGACGGTTGAGTTGAAAGCCACGGTTATCGAGCTGCCGCTGCATGAGCATGTTGCGGAATATCTGCCGCAATTGCTCGTCGGTCAGCCCGTGACGCTCGAGGCTCGTCGCCTTGGTCTCGGTTTTCGCCATGAATCGGTCCTGTTAAGATGAAGAGGGCGCTAGGATAGCGCGGCTAGCGCCAAGGCTGCCACGCGTCCGCGTACACGTTGGTATAGAGATCTTCCGTGGCCGGGTAGGGCATCGCCTCCGCCCGGTCTGTAGCATCGTTCGCCTCGGCCAGCACCGAACGCTTCAAGGCATCGGCGCTTTCCGCGGTGAGGACGCCCGCCTCGATCAGGGTGCGCTCGAAGACGGGAACCGGATCGCGCTTGCGCTGCTCCTCGACCTCCTCGCGCGAACGATAGGTCCGGTCGTCGTCGTCGGTGGTGTGGGAGAGGAACCGATAGCACTTGGCCTCGACCAGGGTCGGGCCGCCGCCCGTGCGGGCCCGATCGAGGGCCGCCTTCACGGCGGCATAGCAAGCGACCGGATCCATGCCGTCCACGATAACCCCGGGCATCCCGTAGCCGGCGGCGCGGGCCGCGACGTCTGGCTGAGCCATTTGCTTGGCGAGCGGGGTCGAGATCGCCCATTGGTTGTTCTCGCACAGAAAAACGATCGGCAGGCGATGGGCGGCGGCAAAATTGAGCGACTCGTGCCATTCGCCTTCGCTGGTCGAGCCGTCGCCGAAGGTGACGAGTACGGCGCGATCTTCTTTGCGGTACTTCATCGCGTACGCAGCGCCGACGGCATGCGGAATCTGGGCGGCGATGATCGAGCTGATCGTGTACAACCCCAGGCGTTTGCTCCCGTAGTGGTGCGGGAACTGCCGCCCCGCGCTGTGGTCGTCCTTGCGCGCGAAGAGCGAGAGCAGCACCTCGTACGGCGTCAGGCCGATCCCCAGGTTCAAGCCGAGATCGCGATAGTAGGGAACGTAGACGTCTTTGCCGCGCTCGAAGGCAAGCGCGGCGCCGGCCTGCACTGCCTCATGCCCCTCGCTCGCCGATGCGAACGGAATCTTGCCCTGGCGGTTGAGTTGAAAGCCGCGGTTCTCGAGGGTACGCTGCATCACCATCGTGCGCAGCATCGCGACCAGTTGCTCGTCGCCGAGCCCATGACGCTCGAATCGCGTCACTTCGCGGGATTTGTTTTTGGAAGCCACAACGCATCGTACTCGCCCGCCGCGAGCCCGAAATCCTGCGCGAAGGGATTGGCATCGGCACCGCGAGGCAGCAGTACGAATGCGGGGGGCGCTAACGCACGACCCTCCTAAGCGGTTGAAGCTAACAGGCAGGAGGCTTCTCGCGCTGGTAATAACTGCGTAGTGGGTTTGGGCGAAAGTTACTGCGTTACTATCGTCTAAGTACGTCCTTTTTTGGCAAGTGATCAAAAATTGCTGGATTTTTAACCTTGCGAGGGTGAGAGGTAAAGTGCGTTTAAGCCGATTCTCTGCAGCAATAGGGAGCGTCTACATCGTTGTTGGAGGCCCTTAGTCCTACGGTGGGTCGCAAGCTTACGCCCTACGAGTACGAGGTTTTGGTTAGGCTTTGTTCGCTTGATTTTGCCGGAAATGAATTTTACCTCAAGCAGCTTGAGGCATGTCGCGTGGTGGAAGAGGGTCCGTGTCACGATTTGAGATTTGTCTTTCACGATCTGGTTCAGCCGGCTCCGCACTCGGTCGAGCACTCCAGGCTTTTAGCGGAAGCGGAGTTCTTCGAACGAGGCAATCGTGGAAGTTTTCTGCTTTTTGGGAAAAGTGGGCTGTTATATTTTCTGGAAAAGGCTTCGACCAATCCGATGGCAATGATCGGATCCTGGCGCCCCGCAGTCGACACGATCGTTTTTAAGGCATATGTGCCGCCCGGATGAGTGTGTGCCTCCGGGCGCCCGTCGGATTTGTAAGCTTAATAGCGTTTGCTGCGAACTGCAGTTTTCCCGCAGCAGCGCGTTTTTACAGACGATTCCCTGCTGCTATTACCTTTTGCGCCGATTATGTACGAGGGCTTAGCTTGAGAAGAACAACAACGGTTGCTTTCATTGCGCTATCCGCATGTCTATGGCTCACTTGCGGCCACGCGTCTGCTTACGCTGAGTATTGTCCGACCCGCGTGCAGGGGTATGCCGTGCCCGATTCCGGGGCGAGTGCGCCGTCGAGTCTCTACGCGTATCGGTTGGCGGCTTTCAGCGCTCGGTCGGCTCGCGGCAACGTTACCATTAAGACGAGCGACGGTTGGTTTACAGCCGCGTTTCCTTCGGTTGCGTTGACGCAGCAAACGCTGCACATGCGCGGTAGGACCTCGGCGTACACGCGCTCGGTGTTTCGGTCGCCGGTGCTATACGTGCGCTTCGCGCATCCCGTTATGGTGCAATACATGTATGTGGGCGATGCGCAAAGTAGCGGCGATCAAATTTTCGGTTGGGATGCGAGGGGCGACGTGACCTGCCAAGCTCCGGCCGGTATCGGCATGGCGAACAATCCCTTGCATATAAATCCAGATACCGATATCGACGCGAAACACGCATTGCAAGCGCCTCCGGGGCCGAACGCCGCTGTGGCGACCGCCGCTATCGCGGGCGTCCCCGGACCGCTTGACTGCAAAGAGCCGTTCTTAGGCGCGGTTGCGACGCATTACGCCCAGCCGGACGTTCCGCTCGCGATGCAAGACGATCGCTATCGGGGCGTCGTGCTTGTGGAGATTGCGGTGGGTGCCGACGATAAGCTGGACGATGCGTGGGTGTATTCCCCATCGGGCTATCGCGAATTCGATGAGGCGGCGCTGAAAGCCGTGCGTAAAAGCAGCTATAAAGCAGGTCGCTCATTTTGCAGCGCAGCGGCCGGCTTCTATCTCTTTCGGCTCGACTTCAATATGCGTTGAGCATCTCAAGTATCGCGAGATCCAGCGCTCGCGATGCGAGGCGCTCTCTCGCCGGCGACCGCAAGGGCGGAGGGTGCTGACCGTTCGTTGAACTGCGGCTCGATGACCGCTGTATTGCAGGCGCCGGTGGCTGATTTGGTCCGGTATCGCCGGCACTTCCACGCCCATCCCGAACTCTCGCTGGAAGAGCACGCGACCGCCGCGTATATCGAGCGCGAACTGCGCAGTTTCGGCTACGACGAGTTGCGGACGGGCGTCGGGCAGACCGGCATCCTGGCAACGCTCCATGGCGGCCTCCCGGGCCCCGTCACATTGTTGCGGGCCGATATGGATGCGCTGCCGATGGATGAGACCAACGACGTCCCGTATCGCTCCACCCGAGCCGGGGTGATGCACGCGTGCGGGCACGACGGCCACATGGCGATGCTGCTCGTCGCCGCTCGCGATTTGATGCAGATGCGCGCGCAAGTGCGCGGGACGATCGTGTTCTGCTTTCAGCCGGCCGAAGAAGGGCCGGCCGGCAACAAGCTGATGATCGACGACGGCGCGCTCGAAAATCCGCACGTTGACCGGACCTTTGCGTTGCATCTCTATAGCGGGCTCGAAGCGGGCAAGGTCGGGGTACGCGACGGGGCGTTCTTCGCGGCCTCGGATCGCTTCTCGATTCTGCTCAAAGGCCGCGGCGGCCACGGCGCGATGCCGCAGCTCTCCGTCGATCCGATCGTCGGTGCCGCGCAACTGGTGACGTTGCTACAGACGATTCCTAGCCGTGAATATGCGCCCAAGGATCCGATCGTCGTCACGGTCGGCAAGCTCTCGTCGGGAACGACGTTTAACGTCATTCCCGATTATGCGGATATGCTCGGAACCGTGCGTTGCTTCGATCCCGAGGTGCGAGCCCAGATTCCACAGAGCATCGAGCGCATCGTCGAAGGGCTGTGCGACGCGCTGCGCTTGGATTACGAACTGGAGTATCTCTGGGGCTATCCGCCGACGGTCAACGATCCGGCGATGAACGATGTGGTGCGCGCGGTCGGAGCGAAACTCGTCGGCGAACGGAACGTGGTCGATCCGCACGACCTGATGATGTGGTCCGAGGACATGTCGTACATGCAACAGGAGCGCCCGGGAGCATATTTCGTCGTCGGCGTGCGAGGACCCGAAATTGGGCACGAGCCGCAGCACAGCCCGCGCTACGACATCGACGAGCGCGCGCTCGAAATCGGCTACGGCATGATGGTCGGCCTAGCGCTCCACGGCTAGCCTCGCTACGGCTTGTTGTCGAACGTTTTCGAAACGTGGTCGACGGCTTCTCGCGCGCTGCGCAAGAAGGTGTCGAAGAGCGGCTTGGCAGCGTTGGCTTGCGCCTTGAGCGCCTCGCTGCCGGATTTGAGCGCAGCATCGAGTTGATCGAGCGCCTTGTTCGTCTGCTCGTGGGTGCTGTCGGCACTATCGCGGGCTTGGGTCAGGAGCGTCTGGCGCAACGTGTCGGCCTGCTTCATGGCCTGCTCCATATACGGCTGGGCTTGCTCCTGGCCTTTGGCCATCGCCTCGGTCACTTTTTGCTGCAGGTCCTTGGCTTGTTCCATGACCTTACGCATGACGTCGTCGTTCATACATCCTCGCTTTGGGTGACGGTGAGCACCCAGCGGATCGCGCGGTTGAGTTGGTCCATTTCGCGCACGCTCCGCAGGAGCCATTGGGTAGCCGGGTCGTTTACGAACTTCTTACCGCGCTCGCGCTCCAATCGTTTCGCGTAGGCCAGCGCCTTTTCGAGCTGCTCCTCGATCGCCGGCCATTCTTGCGAGAGAGCGCGTTCGGAGGGCTCGCCGAGGCGGGCGATCGGCGGCGGCGCGGGAACTTCGGCGTACTTCATGGCAAACTCCAGCCTGACCAGCGTGTATTGATTGCGCGCGCCGATGAATGAGGCCATGAGCTGCACGAGCCGAACGTCCAGAATACCCTCCTGTTGCAGGGCCGGCGGGCGAATCCCGCCTACCTAACGAGCATAACGAATGAGCCTCGCATATCGTATGCGAAAAGGAGCCCGCGGTGCTAGATACACAGGTCCGCCGATATGTGATCGTCGGGAACGGCTTTGCCGGGACGACGGCCGCGGAGCAATTACGCAAGCACGATCCCACCTGCGAGATCACGCTTTTCGGCGACGAGCCCTACCCGCTGTACAACCGCATCTCCTTACCGCCCATGTTGCGCAAACAGATTCCCGAAGCCAAGGTCATGATGCGCACCGAAGCATGGCACGAGGAGCACGGCATCGCGCTCAAACTGCGCACGCCGGTCGAACGCATCGTTCCCGAAGAGCGCGTCGTTATCGCGAACGGCGCTTCGTATCCCTACGACGCCCTGTTGATCGCCACCGGCGGGCGTCCGAACCCGATCGGCGCTCCAGGTAGCGAGGGAGCGCACAATCTCTTCAACTTTCAATATCTCGACGACACGCGCGCGATCTCAGAACACTTGGAGACCGCGAAGATCGCGGTCGCAATCGGCGGATCGTACATCGCCTACGAACTCGCCGAAGCGTTTTCCACCCGCAAGGTCGAGACGCATTGGCTCATTCGCGGCCCGCGCTTCCTCCATCGCATGCTCGACGAAGCTGCGGGCGCTTACGTCGATGCGGCGGCGAAAGCCGACGGCGTCCACATGCACTACGGCGAGGAAGTTGAGGGCTTCGTCCGCTCGAACGGCGTGGCAACCAAAGTCCGCACGAAGAGCGGCCTCGAAATCGAGGCCGACTGCTACGGCGTCGGCTTCGGCCTCACCATGAACGTCGAGTTAGCGCAAGCGGCCGGAATCGAAACGAGCAAGAACGGCATCGTCTGCAACGACGAACTCGAAACCAGCATACCGGGTATCTATGCCGCCGGCGACATCGCCGATTTCTTCGACCCGATATTGGAGATGCGCTATCGCATGGGCACGTGGAACAATGCGGGCGCGCACGGCAAAGTCGTCGCCCTCAACATGATGGGTGGCAGCCAGAAGTATCACGACGTCCCCGAGTATTCATCGCTGCTTTTCAAAGGGCAGACGATCACGCAATTCGGCCTCTCGCCCGATCTGCAGCCCGAGATCGAGACCGCCTACAAAATCGACGCGGAGAAGCAGTGGTATCGCGCGCTCTACTTCTGGCAGGATCGTTTGGTCGGCGGCCTGATGCTCGGTAAGGGCAATCGCGCCGGCAAACGCAAGTACGTCGAAGCCATCAAAGCCAAAGAGCACTACCCGAAGCCCGAGTGGGACGCATTGCTCGACTGGACCGCTTGAGGGCTGTCCGGCCGCGTGTAGTGGTCTAAAAAGCCTGGCGGGCTATGCCGGTTTTCCGGGGACGCGCGCGGATTTCGCTTCGTGCGAAATCATCTACTCCGTTCGTGGTCGCTGCGGTCGTTTAGTCGGGCACACCGGCTTCGCTCAAATCGATATGCGCGAATGCGCGCATCGAGAGCATGTCGTAGAGCGCTTCTTCCACTCCCGGATTGCTGAGGTTGAACCACTATTGAAGAAAATAGATACGGAGCATGCGCTCCAGTTCGATGGGGCGGCGTCCGACGCCATCGCCCTTGAAATAGAACGGTTTGACGATCTGTCGCAAGCGCTTCCAGGGAACAATGCGATCCATCTTTCGCAAAAACTTCTCGCGCCGAGTCACCTTCGAATGCCGCTCGAACCCGGTTGTCGCTAACGTCATTTGCCCGCGCATGCTCATGTACAAATCATACCAGGACGATAGCTAATCTTTACACTACACCGCAGGGGTCTTTCGCAGTTCTTGAGAAGTGCGCGCTTCTAATCGTAGGAGCACATGAGGTGAGAGCGATGCGGCGTTTCCTTTTCCCGATCCTAGCGTTTACTGCAATCGCTATTGCCGGGTGCGGCGGAGGAAACGTCGTAGCTCCTTCGTTGCCAGCACCGGGGCCATCGACCAGCCCGTCGACCAGCCCGTCGGCCAGCCCCTCCGCCTCGCCGTCAGCGCAGCCCACCGGCGTGCCTGGAACCATCGCTGCGACGATCGTCAACAACAACCCGGCCGTCACGTCGAGCAGCATTCGAGTGTACATTTACGGACAGCAGAACGGATCGGGCAACACTCCCTACGAAGGCGTCAAGGCCGATGGTTCAATATACCCGTTGACGGGAGGTTCTTCGGTCATTCCGATCGCCTGGTCGGGCGGTACGGGAAATTCGGAGACGGTCTTCCTGCCTCAGTTGAAGGGGGCGCGCATATATGTTGCGAGTGGAACGGCGCTCAACTCGATTTTTACTGTCCCCGCCGGCTCCAGCGCTGGACCATCAGCACCTGCACCCTGGAACAACGATGGATCGCAAGGCGTGTACTTCGACGACATCGAGTATGCATCAGCGGCTCCGGGGCTTATAAACTTCGACCTAAGCCAGGTGGATGCCATTGGCTTAGCGCTTGAGGTGAGCGCGACCGGCTCGGGCGGCACACAAACCATCGGCTTAAAGAGTGGTGCCATTTCGGCGCTCCAATCGTCGGTCGACGGGCTAGGCGCGTCGTGGAGCCCACTTACCGGCGAAATGCCGTATCATATCCTGAATCCGCAGCATTTAACACCGCTAACACCGCCATCCTTTCTCGATTCCGCCATCATGACGGCATGGAATGCGTACAAGGGCGGCACCTGGATGGAGATAACCGCTGCTAGTTTGTCGGCCGCGGGATACAACGCCCCGCTGTACGGAACCGTCGATACACTCGGGAACTTCGACTTTTACAGCTTGCAGAATACGTCGAGCACGCTTGTGGGGACGATTAAGAGCCCCGCGACGTACGCCGCGAGTAACCCGTCAACAACGGTAACCGAGCAGATGTTCGCGCAGGACGGCGTGTTCGGTGACTTCACCACGCCGTCCACGCAATATCCAGCCCTTGGGCCAGCGGTTGGCAACCGGTTGAGCGGCGCGCTCAATAGCGGCGTGATGCAACCGGCCTCGGCGCCGAGCCCTGGCGCGCCGCTCACCGTTCAGCCGGTCTGTACCGGCCGCTTCCCCGGCCCAACGGTTGCCCCATATGAGAATCAGTTCGCTGCTGCCCTACACGCTGTAGCATTTAACTACGGGTATTCAACCGGTGTTAACCAAGGAGCCGCATACGGATACCCCTATGATGACCTCTGCGGCACCTCAACCGACACGACCAGCTCCGGCACAACGCAAATGACGATCACAATTAATCCCTCGTAGACCGTTTGCGGAGGCGACCGGCTGCGCTGCCGCGATGCCCGTGGTGCCCATGAGATCCACCCCGAAACGATCCAGTGGAAAACGCGCGCTTCATCGAAATCGTCAGGAGCTCACATCGCGGCCTAGCGAGCTGAGTGCTTGCTAAAAGACGGTCCACGCCGCGGGAGACGATTGCTGCTTCCAAAATGCCGCGAAAAGAAAACGATGGAGGGCCTTCTGAGAAGTGGGCCAGGGCCCAATTCCGGTACACCGTCAAACTAAGGGCTACGTTTTATAGGTTGGCCTAATTTTTATCCTGTGTCTTATTAGAAGACAAAGCGTCGTTAAAGCGCGTTCGGCCCTTTCATGGCGCCCGGACGTTTGGTGACCCTTGTATAGTCTCCCCGGCGTAGCCCGCCAGCGCTCTTCAGCCAACGGCTACACGCACGGGCGCGGGACCCCTGCCACCCTCTGCGAACCGGACGGGTTGGGATGCATATCCTACCCTTTGTTCGTGGAGGTACTCGATGTCGATGACTTCAACGGCGACCGAACGCGAGGGCGTGAACCACGGGCGGTTGATCGCCGGGTTTGCGATCTTCGCGTTCACGCTCGTACTCGGCTTGCTCTATGTGAAGTGGCTCCCGTATTATGCTAAGAGCCTGCTTGCGCTCACGCATCATTCGATCGGTGCGTCGATCGTTTCGGGCAAGTCCGCCGCGCCGCCGGCGGCGAGCTTCGCGGCTGCATGGCAGTATGCGCTCGCGTACTATAACGCGATTTGGCAGGCGCTGGCGTTGGCGCTCGTGCTCGGCGCCACCATTCAAGTGTTGGTTCCGCGCCGTTGGATTCACAAGCTGTTCTCCGGGCGAGATTTTCGTTCCATCGCCATTGCCGGGACGCTCTCGCTCGGCGGGATGATGTGAACGTGCTGCACCGGTCCACTGGCAGTGGGCCTTCGCAAACAGCGCGCATCGGCGGGCTCGGCGCTCGCGGTTCTTCTCGGTAGCCCCACCCTTAATCCGGCGGTGATGGTGTTCATCGCGGCCGTCGTCGGATGGCAACTCATGTTGGTGCGTTTGCTAGTCGGCATCGTTTTGGTATTCGGCGCGGCGACGCTGGCGAATCGTTTGGTCAAAGATCCGGTTGACGTGGAAGTAGACGACGCGCCGATCGAAGATGGGCGCAAGGGCGGGCTCGATCTTCTCGTTGACTGGTTGCGCCTGCTCTGGTGGGAGATCTATACGATCGTTCCCGGATACGTCGTGATCGTGCTGCTGCTCGGCGCCGCGCGCACGTGGCTCTTCCATCCGGGGCTCACGCTTGCGGGCGGGAGTATCTTGGTGCTGATCGCGCTCGCGATCGTCGGCACGCTCTTCGTCATTCCAACGGCGGGCGAGGTGCCGATCGTGCAGACGTTAATGGGCTTCGGCCTGGGCGTCGCGCCGGCGGCCGTGCTGCTCGTGACGCTTCCCGCGATTAGCCTGCCTTCGCTCTACATCGTACGCAGCGCGTTTCCGAAACGCGTGCTGGCGATGGCCGCCGGGGCGGTGGTGCTGGCCGGATTACTCGCGGGGTTGATCGTCTCGGTGATTCCCGGGTTTCACGCGTGAACGCGTAGGCCGGTCGTGGCGGTCGTGATGCCGATGCGCGCCACGATCGCCACGCCCAGCTCGCGTGCGCGAGCCGCGTAGCGTTCGGCGTGTTCGGCCGCAACCGCCACGAGCAAACCTCCCGAGGTCTGCGCGTCGCAGAGCACCAGCCGTAGGCTCTCGTCGATGCGATCGTCGAACGCTACGCCGTTCGCGAGCGCCTGCCTCAGGTTCGTGCGCGTGCCGCCCGGCACGACGCCGTCCTGGGCGAGTGCGAGCACGCCTTGGAAGAACGGAATCGCGTCGGCATCGATATCCGCGCCCACGCCGGCTCCATCGAGCATCTCGCGCAAGTGACCGATCAATCCGAACCCCGTGACGTCGGTTGCCGCATGCACGTCGCAGCCGTCCATCGCCTCGGCGGCCGCGCGATTGAGCGCCGACATCGAAACGATCGCTTCCACCATCGCCGCGTCGTCGATGGCATCCCGGCGGCGCGCGGTCGTGAGGATTCCGGTGCCGATGGCTTTGGTGAGAAAGAGGATGTCGCCGGCTTGCGCGCTCGAATTGCGGATGATCCGCTCGGGGTGGATCAAACCGGTAACCGAGAGTCCGTATTTCGGTTCCGCATCCTTGACCGTGTGGCCACCGATGACGTGGATGCCGGCTTCGCGCGCCTTCTCGGCTCCGCCGCGAAGAATCTCATGCAGAACCGCCGGATCCTGATCCTCGGGGAACCCGACGATCGCCAGCGCCGTGACCGGCGTGCCGCCCATCGCGTAGACATCCGAGAGCGCATTCGCCGCGGCGATGGCGCCGAACGTGTATGGGTCGTCGACGATCGGCGTGAAGAAATCGACCGTCTGCACGAGCGCGAGCGCCTCGTTCACGCGGTAGACGCCTGCGTCGTCGGCCGTCGATGTGCCGACCAGGACGTTGGGATCGTCGATGGGTGGTAAGCCGCGCAGAACCTGCGCGAGGACGTCGGCGTCCATTTTGGCAGCTCAACCCGCGCAAGCGGAGAGGTGCGTCAAACGGAGGATATCGGCTTTGGTCACGTGATGCAGCGTCCTTTCGGCTCTCGTGCCGCGGGAATGGGCTGGCGTGCTATTATCGCGCGCACGTCCGAAACCCCGTAATGATGTCGCGGCGTTGCGGACGGTAGAAATTTCTCCACCGCGTGCTCACCAATCGCCCGCGCGTGGTCCACGCGCCGCCGCGCAGGACGTAGTGGTTGCCGAACCACGGCTCGGAATACTCGCGATACGGATCCGGAGCGAACCCCGGGTATGGGCCGAACGCGCTCGACGTCCACTCCCAGACGTTCCCGATCATCTGGCGCGCGCCGAACGGGCTCTCGCCGCTCTCGAAGGCACCCACGTCCACGACGTCGCCGTACCATGCGTCGAGATTGCATCGCTCGGGCGCCGGCATCGCTTCACCCCACGGGTACCGGCGATGGGTGCCCCCGGTCGCGGCAACCTCCCACTCGGCCTCGGTGGGCAGCCGCCGGTCCGCGAAAGCGCAATAGGCCTGCGCTTCATAGAGACTGACGTGCACGACGGGTTCGTTCGGGCGTAGCGCGCTCCAGCGATCGAAGTGGCAGCGCTCCCAAGCCCCGTCGTTACGGCGCCAATACTTCGGATGCTCGGCCGCCTCGCGTTCGCGCCACGCCCAGCCTTCATCGCTCCAGTACGTCCGCGTTTCGTATCCGCGTGCGTCAACGAACGCCGCGTACTCGCGGTTGGTTACCGGCGCGCGCGCGATGGCGTACGCCGCGAGCGTAACGTCGTGCTCCCACTTTTCATTGTCGAACACGAATCCGTCGCTTGGACGGGCGCCGATGCGATACGTGCCGCCCGGAACCGCGCAATCGCCTTCGAGGCCGCCGGCAGGTTCGATGCTGCGGTACGGCATGACCGGACGCGGATATCCGAGTGTCTGGCGCGTATAGACGAACGCTTCCGCATGCATGTCTTCGTGATGGAGCGCGAGCTGGTGGAGGTATGCGTCGGCTGCGGCAAGATCCGTCGCCGGTAATCGCTCCAGCATCTCTTCCAGTTGCTGCGCCAAAAACGCGAACGTTCGCTCGCGCGTGGGGAGTGGAAGCGTCCAGCGATCGTCGTGCGGAATTTTGGCGGAATCGTAGAGGCGGTCGGCGCCCTCGATGAGCGGCGCGCGTCCGCGCAACTGACGCAGCGTCCAAAACTCGGCGAAATAGCCGACGTGCCCCAGCTCCCAGAGTACCGGATTGATCACGTCGAGCATGGGGACGACGTACTGCTCGTCACGCAGATCCGCGACGTATGCGAGCGTCCGCGCGCGGGCGTCCCGTAAGGCTTGGGCGATGGGCGAGCTTGCTTTGGTCTCTAGCATCCGTCTCTTCCCCGAGGGCGAACGTGCGGTAGGGCGAATCTGCGGCCTGTGACCATACGGAAGCATTCGCGAACGATCGTCATAATCGCTCCCACGGCCGCCACGGCGCGGACCGGAAACGCGCATACCGCGGCTCGCTACGCGTCTTTTTTTCGCTCCGGGGGCTGGCGCGTACGCGTGCGCGAGCGCTGGGGCGGAGAAGCCTGCGACGTGTTGGTGGCATTACACGCCCGTAAGAGCGCTCGTTCGGCCCTCGCGTTTGCGCGCGCCTTCCCCGACCGTCCGCTCGTCGTGGTGATGACGGGGACCGATCTGTATCGTGACATCGCGAGCAGCAAGCTCGCGCAGCGCGCGATGTGCGCCGCGCATGCGATCGTTACGCTCCAGCCGGACGGTATTGGCTATCTCCCGCGCGCCGTCCGAGCGAAGGCGCGCGCGATCGTGCAGTCGTCGCCCGCGCGGACAGGCGCGGTATCGCGTCGCGCGGGACTGAAGGTCTGCGTACTCGGGCATCTGCGATACGAGAAGGACCCGTTGCGCGCGGCTTATGCGTTGCAGAGGCTATCGCGCGACGTACCGATTCGCGTCATTCAAGCCGGGGCGGCCCTGCAGCCGCGCTTTGCGAGTGCCGCCGAGCGCATCGCGCGCGCCGATGCACGGTACCGATGGCTCGGCGAGGTCACGCACGCACGCGCGCTGCGAATCCTGCGGCAGAGCGATCTGCTCGTGCTCTCGTCGCGCATGGAAGGAGGTGCCAACGTGCTCAGCGAGGCGATCGCTGCCGGCGTCCCGGTTGTCGCTTCGGATATCTCCGGGAATCGGGGGATCCTGGGCGCATCGTATCCGGGCTATTACCCCGTAGGCGATACCGCCGCGTGTGCGGCATTACTCGAACGCTTCGCGCGCGACCCGCGATTCGCGCTCGCGTTGCGGCGGCGCGTTCGTGCGCTGGCCGCGCTGGTGCGCCCTGCGCGCGAGCGTCGTCTGTGGCTCTCGCTCCTGCGCGAACTGCCCTCTTAACGGTGGAACAGCACGGCAAGGATCGTCGTGATCCATGTCCCGACGATCAACGCGGTCATCCGCCACTGTAGGCCGTCGATCTTCGCCGCTAGCCCGTCGCGAACGCCGTCGATCTTCGCCGTTAGCCCGTCGCGAACGCCGTCGAGCTGCGCCGTTAGCCCGTCGCGAACGCCATCGATCTTTCGATCGAGCCCGTCGATGCGGGCCTCTAGCTGCCCGAATCGCTGATCGATCTGTCCAAACCGTTGATCGACCTGGGCGAAGCGCGCCTCGATGTTTTGCGCCAGATCGCTCAGCCGGTGGTCGATCTGTTCGAATGACCCCTCCAACCGGGCCAAGCGCGGCTCCCAGGGCTGCATGCTCATCATGCCCATCCTATCACGACGCGGGGCTATCGTGGAAAGAGGTGCGCCGTGCGGTGACTCACGTCGCGAGAGATTCCTTGACGGCCAGCACGAAATCGTCGATGTCGTCCTCCGTCGTGGCCCAATGCGTCATCCAGCGAACTTCCGGCAGCGATTCGTCGAAGGTGTAGAAGAAGACGCGTTCTTGAGCGCGCGCGATCGCCGCGCGATCCATGGTGGCAAAGATGGCGTTACAGCGGGCGTTGCGCGTGATGCGCACGCCTTCGATCGTCCGGATGCGTTCGAGCAAGCGGGCCGCCATGGCGTTGGCATGCGAAGCGTATCGAAGCCAGCGATCCTCGGTGAGCAGCGCCTCGAACTGCGCCGCGACGTAGCGCATCTTCGAAGCCAGTTGCATGCCCTGTTTGCGGGCGAACGGCGCCACGTTCGCCGCGAGCGTGGGATCGAAGAAGCAGATGGCCTCGCCGAACATCAAGCCGTTCTTGGTGCCTCCGAAGGTGAGCATATCGACGCCCAAATCGACGGTAAGCGCGCGCGGCGTCGTCCCGAGCGCGGCCGCCGCGTTCGAAATGCGCGCGCCGTCGACGTGAACGTAGAGACCGCGCGCGTGGGCGAACGCGCAGAGCTCGCGAACCTCGTCCGGTTCGTAGACGTCGCCGTACTCGGTCGATTGCGAGATCGAGATGACGCGCGGCTGCGGATGGTGTTCGTCGTGGCCCGCGTGCAGATAGGGCTCGAGATCCGCGATGCGCAGCTTGCCGTCACTCGTGGGAATCGGGATCACTTTCGATCCGGTGAAGCGTTCGAACGCGCCGCATTCGTCGGTCTGGAGGTGCGCGGTGAGCGGGCAGAGCACGGCCTCCCAGGGCTTGGTCACGCAACTGAGCGCGACGACGTTCGCGCCGGTGCCATTGAAGGCAAAATAGACATCGGTACGCTCGCCGAAATGTTCGCGAAAGCGCTCGATCGCTCGCTGCGTCCATTCGTCGCGCCCGTATCCAACGGCATCACCGTGGTTGGCATCGAGGATTGCCGCAAGGATCTCCGGCGCGATTGGAGCGTTGTTGTCGCTGGCGAAGCTGCGCTTCATATCGCGCCGGCATAGACGGAACTCTGCATATCGTGCCCTAACTTCCCCACGGATGCAGAACGCCACCTACCGGGAGCTCGAAGCGCGTTGGAAATCCCTTCGGCGCTCGCGCGACGACGTTGCGGTGCGAGAGGTCGCCTGCGTCAACGCACCGCGGACCTTGCTGTGCGTCGAAGTCGGGAATCCCGCGCTGCCGTGCATCGCGTTGAGCGCGGGCGTCCATGGGGACGAACCCGCCGGACCCGCGGCGCTCCTGCGATTGGCGGAAACCGGCGCGCTCGACCGGCGCTATGCCTATCGCATCTGGCCGTGCACGAACCCGAGCGGCTACGACGCGCGGACGCGCGAGAGCGTCGACGGCCTCGACGTTAATCGCACCTTTGGTCGCGGCGGCCAATCTCCTGAAGCCCGCGCGATCGTCACGTCCAACCGCAATCGCAAATTCGCCCTCTCGATCGACCTTCACGAAGATCGGGATGCGGCGGGGTTTTACTGCTACGAGTACGGTGGAGACGAGCTGGGAGTGGCGGTCGTGGCGGCGATCGACCGGGCCGGCTTGCCGGTCGAGCCGCTCGTGGCGCTCGATCTCGGCTCGCCGCTGGCGATGAAGGTGATGACGTTCCAGCGGGGGCGCATCACCGCCGACCATCGCGCCGAGGGCGGCATCGTCGGAGGGCTCTCGTATTCGCTCCTGCTCGCCCGAGGCGCGGCCGCCCGGGTGCTGACGCACGAAACGCCCGGCGCGCATGCGTGGGAAGCCCGGCTCTCCATGCACGAGATTGCAGTGACGGCTGCGATCGACGCACTTTCTCAGGGTTTTCACAAATGATCGTTTAGGTGTAGCTCGAACCGTTGATGCAATCTGCTTTTCCGGAGTGTTGTACAACGTATGCCGCAGCGCGATCAACTTGAAGTCGACGTTCTCTTCGTGGGTGCCGGTCCCGCCAGCTTGGCGGGAGCGATCCGCCTCGCCCAACTCGCCAAGGACGCCGGGCGGGAACTGGAGATTCTCGTCATCGATAAAGCTGCGGAGATCGGCAACCACGGGCTCTCCGGCGCCGTCATGGACCCGCGTGCGCTGGCTGAGCTGTTGCCGAACTGGCTCGAACTCGGGGCACCGGTCGAATCGCCGGTGACGAGCGATGAGCTGTGGTTCCTCACCGCGGGCGGCAAGATCAAGGCGCCGTTCACGCCGCCGCCGCTGAACAATCACGGAAAATACGTCGCCTCGCTGCAGCGCATGTCGAAGTGGCTGGGCGCGCAGGCCGAGGCGCTCGGAGTACAGGTCTTCGGCGAATTTCCAGGCCAGGAGTTGCTATGGGAAGGCGACCGCGTCATCGGCGTGCGGACCGGCGATAAGGGCGTCGATCATCAAGGCAGCCCGAAAGCGAATTACGAGCCCGGTGCGGACTTGCTGGCCAAGATCGTCATTCTGGGCGAAGGGCCGCGCGGCACGCTTGCCAAGCAGGCGATACCGCGCCTCGGGCTCGACGAGGGCAAAGAGCCGATGGTCTATGCGGCCGGCGTCAAGGAACTCTGGCAGCTGCCCGACGGTCGTTTCCCTGCGGGGAGCGTCGTGCATACGCTCGGCTATCCGTTACCGCGCGAAACGTTCGGCGGAGGCTTCATCTATGGGATGAGCGGCAACGTCCTGGACATCGGTCAGGTCACCGGCTTGGATTACAAGAATCCGACGACCGACCCGCACAACGAATTGCAACGGCTCAAAGAACACCCCGCGATTCGTGCGCTCCTGGACGGCGCGAAACTGATTCGGTACGGCGCCAAGGCGATACCGGAGGGCGGGTTCTTCGCGATGCCGCGCCCGTATGCCGACGGGCTGATGCTGGTCGGCGATTCGGCCGGGTTCCTCAACGGCATGCGGCTCAAAGGCATTCATCTCGCAATGAAGTCCGGCATGATGGCGGCGGAGACGGCATGGGAAGCCCTTTCCGCCGAACGTTACGACGCCGATCAATTACGGGCGTACGAACGGCGTTTCAAGGATTCGTGGGCGTATGGCGAGATGCGCAGCTCTCGTAATTTCCATCAGGGCTTCGAACACGGCATGTGGGCGGGCATGTTCAATGCGGGGCTCTCCACGTTTACCGGCGGACGCGCGTTCGGCTTCATCGATAAGCTGCATGCTAAGCCGGGCTATGAGATGATGGAGAAGGCGGGGTATCGTCCAACCGAGACCCCGCGCGCCAAAATCGATAACGTGTTGACGTTCGATAAGCTTACCGACGTCTTCAATTCGGGTACGATTCACGAAGAGGACCAGCCCTCGCATCTGCACGTCGCGGATACGAACGTCTGTCGCGATCGCTGCACCGTCGAATACGGCAATCCATGTGCGTATTTCTGCCCCGCCAAAGTCTACGAGCCGATGTTCGAAAAGAACGGCGACGGCGGCATCGACGGCCGCTTGCAGATCAACTTCACCAATTGCGTGCATTGCAAGACGTGCGATATCGCCGATCCCTATCAGATCATCACCTGGGTACCGCCGCAAGGCGGCGAAGGACCCGTCTATACCGGCATGTAGCGGCCATTGTCCGCGCCGTGCGTGCGCGGATGGCGTAGTATTAGGGGCACATGATCGGAGCACATAAGGGCGGCGACGTCGCCGTGGTCGGCGCGGGCCTGATCGGGCTGGCCATCGCATTCGAGCTGGCGGAACGGGGCGCGGCCGTGCGCGTCTTCGATCGCGGGGAGCCCGGCCGGGCGGCCTCCTGGGCGGGTGCCGGGATGCTCGCTCCCTACACCGAGCACATCGATGATGAAAACGTGCTCGAACTCTGCGAACGCTCCCTGGGCGCCTACCCCGAGTTTGCCGAGCGAGTACGGGCCGCCAGCGGTATCGATCCCCAGCTTCGTCTGAATGGCATCGTTCACGCGGCCTTCGATGCGTCCGGCGTGGCGCGTCTGAGCGCGCACGCCCTCGATTTGGCGCGGCGCGGCGTCGCGCACGACATTCTGGATCGCGAGCAGACGCTAGCGTTCGAGCCTTGGCTTGGAACGCATGTCGCGGGCTCGCTGTTGGTGCGCGACGAGGGGTCGATCGATAACCGCCGATTCGGCCGAGCGCTTGCTGCGGCATGCGATGCGCGCGGCGTAACGTTCGTGAGAGAGGCGACCGACCTCGCGGTTGAGTGCGACGATCGGCGCGTCCTAGGCGTACGCAGCGAACGCGGATTTGCGGCCTGCTCGATCGTGGTCAATGCTACCGGCGCGTGGGCGGAACAACTGCCCGGCGTCCCGCTATCGGCACGCCCTCCGGTGCGACCGGTCAAAGGGCAGATGTTGGCCCTCGCGGTGCCGCGCGGCTTCGTCCGCCACACCACGTGGCTGCCGGGCGCATATCTGGTGCCTCGCGACGATGGCCGCCTACTGGTGGGGGCCACGGTTGAAGACGAAGACTTCGATCAGCGGGTCACGGCCTCCGGGATTCGTCAGCTCCTCAATGCGGCGCTCTCCGCAGCCCCCGCGCTGGGTGCGTTCTCGATCGGCGAAACGTGGGCGGGCCTGCGCCCCGGAACGCCCGACGGACGCCCGTATCTCGGCCCGACCCCGATCGAAGGCCTCTTGCTTGCGACCGGACACTTCCGCAACGGGATTCTGCTCGCGCCGATTACGGCCAAGCTTCTGGCATCGTATATCGACGGTTCGCTCGCTCAGGGTGCCCTCGATGCTTTCGGCCTGGCGCGGGGCGGGACGGAAGCGCCGGACGCGCATCGAACGGGCATAGCATGAGAGTGACCGTGAACGGAGATCTCAGAGAGCTTCCGGACGGCTTGACCGTCGGTTCCCTTTTGGCCCTGCTCGGTACGCCGCAGTCCGGCATTGCGGTCGCCAGGAACGAGCGCGTGGTGCGCCGCGGCGAATACCACCAGCATCCCGTGGCCGACGGCGATCGCATCGAAATCATCAAGGCGGTCGCAGGTGGATAATACGGACGTACTTACGATCGGCACTTACACGCTTTCATCGCGATTGATCGTCGGCACGGGCAAGTATCCTTCCCTCGAGATCATGCAGGCAGCGCATGCCGCCAGTGGCGCCGATATGGTGACGGTGGCGATTCGCCGCATCGATCTCAACGATGCCTCGGGTAAAACGATGATCGATTACATCGATCGCTCGAAGATGCGCATTCTCCCAAACACGGCGGGATGCTACACGGCGCAGGATGCCGTGTTGACGGCCCAACTCGCGCGTGAGTTGCTCGGCACGGATTTGATTAAACTCGAGGTGATCGGCGATCCGCAAACGCTCTATCCGGACTCGCGCGAGACGCTACGGGCGGCGCAGATCCTGGTTGACGACGGTTTCACGGTGCTGCCCTACATCGGAGACGATCCGGTGGTGTGCAAGCAACTCGAGGAGATCGGTTGCGCGGCGGTCATGCCGCTAGCCGCGCCGATCGGCAGCGGCCTAGGCGTGTGCAACCCGTATTCGATCCGCATTATCAAAGAGCGCGCGCGCGTTCCCGTCATCGTCGATGCGGGCGTCGGCACCGCCTCCGACGCAGCGATCGCTTTGGAGATCGGTGCGGACGCGTTGTTGATGAATACCGGCATCGCCGCCGCACGCGACCCGGTGATGATGGCTCACGCGATGCGACATGCGGTCATCGCGGGGCGCCAAGCGTATCTCGCCGGAAGAATGCCCAAGCGGCTCTATGCGAACGCCTCGAGCCCGATGGAGAACCTCATCTCGGTGGGTTCTCACGAGGGCGCCGCGCGACCGTAAACCAATGCCGCGCGCCCGATAAGGGCGCATTGAGATGTGCCCACGTGCCGGCGATATCGTCAACGCACCGTTCTTCGAGCCGTTCGACGATAAACGAACGTTCGAGCATCCGCCGTAGATCCGCCGCATCGAAGTACGCGTGAGGCACCCCGCGTTCGTCGCCATCGGCCGGCGCGAACGTGGCGGGAGCGATCTGCTCGCCCACCCCAAAACGCGCATCGCGCGTCGATCCAAAGGTTGCGAACAGGGGCGCGCCCGCATCGAGAAGCGCTGCGATTCGTACCAGCGCATCTGCGATCTCCGCAGGGCGCCCGTGCAGCAGCGCATGCGTGCTCAAGGCGGCGGCAAAACGTTGATTCTGAGGAAGATCGCCATAGCCGCCGGTCGACGTTACCTCGAAGCGCGCCCGCGCTAAGGCATGGGTATTTCGGCCGCTTCCGCGGCCGATTTCGAGAACGCGAGCGCCTACAGCGCGCCGCATATCCTCGATCAGCGCGAGCGCGAGCGGGTGCGGCTGACGGAGAGGGGGGTGTTCTGGCGAATCAGGCATCATCTATGTCAACGCAGACGCTGATTATCGTCGTCGGTGGCGACTACCTGGCATTCGAAATCTGCCGCGAGCTATTGAAGACGGGCGGCCAGCAAGTCGTTTTGGTTTGGCGCCACGAAGAGGAGCGCGCGGCGAGGCTGCTCGCGCGCGAGGCCGGCGACCTTGCCGAAGAGTTCGGCGATGCGTTCTCTTTCGTCAACGAGGACCCCACCGAACCGGCCACGTTGCGGAACGCCGGGCTGCGAGCGCACACCTGGGGCGAAGTGCACTCGAACTACTGCATCGTCGCGGTTTCACAGGACGACCGGCTCAATCTGCGCGTCGTGCTGATGGCGCGCGATATCAACGACAGCATTCGCGTCACGCTGCGACAGTTCAATCCGCTCCTGGGGCACAAGATTCAGGAGGGTCTCAAACACAATTGCACGGCCATCTCACCGGCGGCCTATGCGGCTGCAACCTATGCGGCTGCCGCCGTCGATCCGTCGTGCTGTTACGCGCTGCCGTTCCCGACGTTTGAAACGCTCGCATCGCGGGTCGCACACCGTCACGAGCGCGTCTTCGAGCCGGACGCCATCGCGGAGGAAGCGGCGACGGGGCTGTTCGGCTTTTGCGATCGTACCGCGGCCGATTTCGGGATCGCCGGACTGACGATATCGGCGGCGGAGGCTCGGTTACAGGCGCGCATCGTCGCCGTCGACGGCATCGCTCCGTACTTATGCTACGGCGAGAACGACGTTGCCGATACGCAGCTCCTCACACGCCTGCTCGAGCAAGACGATCGCGTCGTCGCCTTCGGCCCGATCTTGCACCTAAAAAAGAGCTGGCCGCGTTCGCAGGCCCGTGGGCGCTCCGATCGGATGGAGCGGCTCCAAGGCATGCTCGGCGACCTCTCGTCGTCGTTCAAGCGCACCGAGCCGGTCCTGCGGACGGTCTTTTACATCGGCATCGTGCTTTACGTGACGTTCGTGGCGTTTTTCGCCTGGGCTCTCAAACTCAACGTGCTTGCCTCGATGTACTACGTCATGGCGACGATGACGACCGTGGGGTACGGAGATATAACGCCGTGCGGCGACTGCGCTCGCGCTCCGATGAGCGCGCATACGATGCTTGCGGTAGCGGTGGCGATGGGCGTCATGCTCGCGGGTATCAGCGTGTTTGCGGTGTTTACGGCATCCATTACGTCGGCTCTCAATGCGGCGACGACGCGCCGAACGCGCGGGCTGCGCCGCATTCATCGTAGCGACCACGTCATCGTGTGCGGTGCCGGTAACGTCGGCTCTCTAGTCATCGACTATCTTCGCGAGCTTGGCGAGCACGTGGTCGTCGTCGAGCGAAACCCGGACGCACTTCTGATCGAATTAGCCCGAGACCGCAAGATCGACCTCCTGACCGGAGATGCGACCAACGATGAAACCATCGCGTATTGCTCTCCCGAGCGCGCCAAGAGTCTCGTCGGCGTCACGAACAGCGACACCGCAAATCTCGAGGCCGCCTTGGGGGCGCGCACGCGCATGCGCGAACGAGGGAACGGCGATTTGCACGTCGTGCTCCGAATCGACGATTTAGCCTTCGGCGCCTCGGTTAAACGCCATTTCGGCGTCCCATCGTTCTCGACAACCGAACTGACCGCTCCAACCATCGCCGGGCTTGCGCGTTTCGAGACCACGCGCGGGCGTTTAGATCTGTACGCCGGCAGCGAGATCGCGCGGACCTTTCAACTCGCCGAGCGCCATCAATCGTCGGAAAATCTTCCGCCGCCCGCTCCACCGGAGCGCGACGGTTACCGGGTCCAGTGGATCCCGCTCTTCGTGTGGAGAGATGATGGCGGCATGGGGAAAGGAGTAGCGGTTCCCGTACACAAGTTCCAAGGGGACGTGCGGCCGGGCGACCGGCTTTTGTTCATGGTTCCGCTCGATCAGTTTGTGTAGAAAGGCCATCGTGCTCGTAGAAGGCGATTCCCTCCCAGACCTGACGGTCACCGACGATGGGGGCAATCCGGTGCGAACCACCGGCTTACTCGGCGGTCCGCTTATCGTCTATTTCTATCCGAAAGATGACACGCCGGGTTGCACGAACGAGGCGTCGCAGTTTCGCGATCTCTACAAACACTTCGTCGCAAAGGGCGCGCGGATCGTCGGCGTCAGTCGCGATTCGGCCGATTCGCATCGAAAATTCAAAGCCAAATATGCGATCCCATTCACCCTCTTGGCGGACACGGATTCGAAACTCTGCGACGCATTCGGCGTGATCGTCGATAAAAATATGTACGGCAAAAAAACCAAGGGCGTCGCTCGTGCGACGTTCTTGATCGATGCCAAGGGCACGATCGCCAAGGTCTGGCCGAAAGTCAAAGTGGACGAGCACGCGGAAGAGGTCCTAGCATCGCTGCCGTGATGGCGACCTCCATGCGCGTCCGCGTGGTGGGATCGAGCCCATCGGTTCCTCGCCCCGGGCGCGCGTGCAGTTGCCATCTGCTTCGCACCGCGACGACATCGTTGCTCTTCGATCTGGGCACCGGAGCGCTGGCAAACCTTCGGCTCGCGGCCGACTATCCAACGCTGGACGGCGTCGTCATCACGCACATGCACGCCGATCACTTCCTCGATATCATCCCCTTACGTTACGGGCTCAAATACGGCCCATTGCTTCGCGACGCGCGCTCGGGCCGCATGCCGCTTTGGCTGCCGCCCGGCGGCGAAGCCATGCTGCGCCGCCTCTGCGCGACGTTTGCACGTGAAGGCGAGAAAGATTTTCTCGACGAGGTCTTCGAAGTTCGCGAATACGACCCGAGCGAGCGGCTGGCCATCGGCGATCTCGATCTCACGTTCGCAAAGACCGTCCACTATATCGACGCCTACGCGATCCGCGCCGAACGCGATCGACGGAGCGTCGTCTACTCGAGCGACACCGCACCATGCGAAGCCGTAGCCGAACTCGCGCGCGATTGCTCGCTATTCCTCTGCGAAGCCGCGCTCGGCCTATCGGCCGAAAGCGGCGAAGTGCGCGGCCATCTCTCTGCGCTCGAAGCCGGCGAGATGGCGCAACGAGCCGGCGTACGCCGCCTCGTCCTTACCCACTACGGAACGGAATTCGCGCCCCGCGAATTAGAAGCCGCCGCCCGCACCCTCTTCCACGGCCCCACAACAGTCGCCGACGACGGCACGGAAATAGCGATTTAAGCCTTTATCGCTTATTGCTGCGTTCGCGCTTGCTAGAGGGGCGGCTACACCGTTGTGGCGGGGCCTGTGAGGGAGGAGCGGAGCCCGGAGGGCGGGAGCGACGACGAACGGAGTAGTGGATTTCGCACGATGCGAAATCCGCGCGCGTCCCCGCCACAACGGTGTAGCCACCCCTCCAGCAAGCACGAAGCGCGCTCAGGACAAAGAGCCGTCCTTAGTTTTCCATCTGCGCGTTGCCGCGCGGAAGCGAGAACTGGATCAGCGCGCGCACCGGCGCGAGGCCGCGGCTTACGACCGCGCAGGGCGTAACTTTCAGGCCGAGTTCTTCGAGGCGGGCGGCGGATCCGAGGAGCTCGCGGCCGGTCGTGACGACGTCCTCGAGCAACAACACGTGCTGGCCTTGCTCGTACGGGCCTTCGACGAACTCGTCGGCGAAGGCGCCGTAGCCCTTAGGCTGCTTGCGGACGGCGATCATGGGGATGCCGGTCATTTGCGAAACGGCGGTGGCGATGACGACGCCGCCGAGTTCGGTGCCGCCGATCAGATCGGGATTCGTCTCGGCTACCAGCGGCGTAAAGAGCCGCGCGATGCGGCGCAGCACTTGAGGATCGGCAAAGAGGCGAAACTTGTCGATGTAGTAGTCGCTACGCGCGCCGCCCGAGAGGACGTAGTCTCCCCGGGTGAGCGCGCGTTCGACGATCATTTTGCGCAGCCAGATGAGATCCGGTGCGTGGCCGCTCGAGTGGCCGGGGTTGCCTAGATGCTCCATTGCCATGCGTTCCAGTTCTCGACCACCGGATTGGGCGTGAGTCCTTTGAAGTCGACGCTGATGGGATGTTGCTGACGTAGCCAGCAGATGAAGATTTGCGGCGCGTCGCGCGCTAGTAATGCCTGCGTCTTCGCATAGGCGAGCTTGCGCGTTGCCTGGTCGTAATGCGAGAGCGCATCTTCCTGTGCGGCCTGCATCTCCGGATTGCAGTAGCGGGTGTAATTGTACCCGCCCGGCGGCACGTTTTGGCACATAAATTGTGAACTGTCGTCCGGATCGATGCCGGCATACCAACCGTCGACGACCATGTCGTACTTGCCCTGTTGCAAGATCCCGCCCTCACCGGCCGGAGCGAATAGCTGCGCGCCGGGGAAGAGCTTAATCTCCGTCTTAACACCGATGGTGCGCAGTTCGGCTTGTATCTCAACCGCAAGTTGCTTGAAGGTGACGTCGGAATTGACGGTTACGAAGAGCAGTGAGAGCGGCTGGCCGTTCTTACGCATGATGCCGTCGGGTCCGGGCTTGAAACCCGCTTGCTCGAGCAACTGCCTGGATTTAGCCGGATTGAACGGGATCGAACGCACCTTCGGATCGAACGCCCACATGAAATCCGGGATGTCTTCGGTTGCGACCGTCTCTTGCCCGAATGCGGTGGTCTTTACGAGGTCTTCTTTGTTGATCGCGGCGGCGATCGCTTGACGGACGCGAACGTCGCGCAGAGACGGGCTCGACGTATTGAGTTGAATTCCATAGTAGCCGTTCACGCGCATCCAGACCGTCGTGAGATCCTTGGCGCCCTGCAAGTCGGGATAAGTGCGGATCGAGGCCTGGTAGATCCAGTCGATCGCGTGCGTCTTGAGCAGGTTGACCGACGTGTTCTCGTCGGGAATGATCTTGAGATCGATCTGTTTTAGGCCGGGCTTACCCATGAAGAAGCCGTCGTTGGGAACCAGCGTAATGTGATCGTTGTGGACCCATTCGCCGAAGCGAAAGGGCCCGTCCGTGACGGTCGGCTCGCTGTTGAACGGGATTTGGTTAACGTTCGGATACTTTGCGAGCACGTGTTCGGGAACGATAGAATACGGCTGGTCGCTATCGGCAAAGAAGGTATTCACGAACGGTGAGAATTTCCGCTTCAGATGCACGACGACCGTATAATCGTCGGGCGTATCGATGGAAGCAATCGCGTCGTAGCCGTTGCGCGAGACCACATTGTTATTGGGATTCATCAGCGCTTGCCACGAAAATTTGACATCTTTGCTCGTGACGGGCTGGCCGTCGGTCCACTTCACGTCCTTGCGGAGGTGATAGGTGATGGTGAGCCCGTCTTTGCTGATGCCGCCATTCTCCATGGTGGGAACCTGCGATGCCAGCATGGGGATCGGGTCGCCCTTTTCGTTGGCGGAGAGCAGTGGCTCGAACATGAACCGATCGATGAAGACATCGGTCGTATTCGACGATAGCACTGGGTTGAGATTCTTCGGCTCGTTTTGAATGGCGACGCGAAGAATGCCGGGCTGCGTCCAAGGGTGATCGCCGCCGGCTAGGCCGGACTGGTTGGCAACCTTCGAGCAACCGGCGAGTAGCAACCCGGCGGCCGCAATAGCGAGAATCCGTTTCACGAAGTGGTAGGCCTCCACGAAGAAGAGCGCGCGTTCGGCGCTTCTTTTATGAGACGGCTGCTTTAGGTCCTACCCGGTTGGTCGGAACGGGGTCGTACCGCTCGTGCCTCCACGCGTAGGTGCCGAGCCCTTGGGTCGCGGTACGCAGCTCCGTAATATACCGCGAAAGTTCGACTTGCGGTACATCGGCTTCTACGATGTCGAAGCCTGCACGGTTGCTCGGATTCATGCCCAAAATCTGGCCCCGTTTGCCGGTCAATTGCGCGATCACGGCGGATGTGAAGGCCGTCGGGAGGGTGACGCTCACCCGGGCGATCGGCTCGAGGAGAATCGGGCCGCGCTTCGCGAGAGCCTCACGCACGGCCATCCCGGCGGCGGTCTTGAAAGCCTGTTCGCTCGAGTCCACATCGTGGTATTGGCCGTCGAAGAGGGTGACGTGCAGATCGGCGACGGGATAGCCTGCGGGGCCGCGGGCGAGCGCTTCGTGGACGCCCTTTTCGACGGCGGGGATGAATTGTCGAGGTACGACTCCGCCTACGATCCGGCTTTCGAAGCTCACGCCTTCACCGCGCGAGCGCGGTTCGAAACGCAGCCAGACGTCGGCGAATTGCCCGTGACCTCCGGTCTGATGCTTGTAGCGCGAATGAATCTCGGTGCCGGTGGTGATCGTCTCTAGATAGGGGATGGTCGGCGGGTGCGATTCCAAATCGACTTTGTACTTGCGGCCCAGCCGTTCGAGCGCGATCGCAACGTGCTGCTCTCCGTTGCCGAGAAGGAGGAGTTCGTGCGTTACGGGCTCGCGTTCGAGGCGCAGCGACGGGTCCTCGTCGATCACTTTTGCCAGCACTTGCGAGATCTTCGCTTCGTCGATGCGCTCGCGCGGTTTGACGGCCAGTGCGAAGACCGGCTCAGCGCTCGCCGTCCGGGGCAGAAGGACGCGATGGCCGTTCGCGGTGAGGGTGTCGCCGGTGGTGACGTTTTCGAGCCGCGCGATCGCGACGATCGCTCCGGGGCCGGCTTGCGACAGCGGTTCCTGCTTCTTGCCTTGCAGCCGATAGAGGCCGCCCGAGCGTACCTTTTCGGCTCCGTGGTCGAGATCGGTCAGGGTTGCGTCGGCATCGATCGTGCCGCAGAGAATGCGTACCACCGAGAGCTTTCCCGACTGCGGATGAATCGAGGTTTTGATGACGCGTGCGACCGTCGGTGCCTGAGCGTCCGCAACGATCTCGCGGCCTTCGGCATCGATATGCGGCGCATCCAACGGCGAAGGAAACCAATGCTCGATCGCTCGCACCAGCGCCGGAATGCCCGCGCCGTTCGCCGCTGATGCCACCAGCACGGGGACGATCTGGTCGTGCGAGCATTCAGCGTACAGGTCGCGCTCCACCTCATCGATGGGGGGCTCGACGCCTTCGAGGAGTTCTTCCATCAGGTGATCGTCGAAATCCGCCATCGCCTCGAGAAGCTCCGCTCGCGCTCGTTCGGCGCGTTCCAGCGTGGGGCCGGATATGGCGGCCTGCCGTTCGTTTCCATCCACGAACGTGTACGCGCTCATCTGTGCGAGGTCGACGTACCCGCTGAAGTTTTCGGCGGCTCCGATCGGCCACTGTTCGGCGACCACGTGCCGGCCGTAGGCCTCCTGCAATGCGTGAAGCGTGGCTTCGAAGTCGGCTCCCGGGCGATCCATTTTGTTGACGACGAACAGGTGCGGGAGATGCAGAGCCTCGAGATAATCGATCAGTCCCTGCGTCTGCGAGATGCGGCTCGGCTCGGCATCGATGACGACGACCGCAGCGTCGACGCCGATCAAGACCATTTTGGTCTCTTCGAAGAAATCGATGAATCCGGGCGTATCGACGATCGTGAGATCGATATCGTTATTCGAACAATGCGCGAAGCCGACGGTCGTCGACTCCGCGTGCGCGATACACTCCGGCTCGTGATCGGTGACGGTCGTGCCTTCGGCGATCGACCCTCGTCGCCCGACCGCTCCACAATATGAGAGTACGGCCTCCACCAGCGTCGTCTTGCCCGCATGGTGCGGGCCGACGAAAGCGACGTTGCGTAGGCGAGCGATCTCGGCCATTTTCACCCTCCTGAGGGCTCATGGGCTTAACGACGTTTTGGCGCAGGTTTTTTCTTGGCTGCGGGAGCTTTCTTCTTGACGGCCGCCTTCGGCGCAGGCTTGCGAGCTTTCGCCACGGGTTTCGATGCCGTCTTCTTGGCGGGCGCTTTTTTGGCCGGTGCGGCTTTCTTTACCGGTGCGCTCTTCTTGGGTGCGGCTTTTTTGGCGGGAGCGGTGCGCTTGACGGCGGCTTTTTTGGCCGGCGCAGCCTTCTTTTGGACGGCCTTTTTCGCGGGAGCTTTCGCCGCCGCGGCCTTTTTCGCGGGCGCCTTTACGGCCTTCGCCGCGGGCTTGGCCTTGGCTACCGGCTTGGGCTTGGCTTTAACCGCTGCCGCCTTAACCGGCGCTTTGAGGGCGGGCTTCTTGGCCGGGGCTGCGGGACTCTTGGCGGGTTTAGCCGGAGGCTCGGCTTTCACCGCGGCTGCGGGAGCCTTGGGGGCCTTCGCTGCGGGAGCGGCCTTGGGTGCTTTTACCTCCGGTGCCGGAGCCGTGGTCTTGGCTTCTTTAGCCTTGGAAGAGGATGCGGCCGATTCGGCCGAGCGACGCGAGCTCGCCTTCGGCGCGGCGCCGGAGGCGGCGGGCTTTTTGGTCGTGCGTGCCGGCCCGGTTCCGCGTTTTTTCGCGCCTTCGCTGCGGACTTTGCCGCCGATTTCGCGCGTCTCGAGGTCCTCGGGCAATCCTAGCTCAGCGCGGCTGAACCCGCTGATGCTGCTGCCGGCCTGGCTCGGCTCGGGCTGCTTCTGCTGTTCGATATGCTCCTTGGTCGCACGTAAAACGACGCGAAGCAGACGGCCGCCGACCGGGAATAGCAGCTCGTTGACTTCGCAGGCATCGAGCATTTGCAGGATCGTTTCGAAGGCTCCGCCTTGATCCCGCGGGCTGTGCGCATCCGAACCGATCGCGATGCCGACACCTTTGGCTTTGGCCTTGCGCATCAGGCGTTTGTAGGCCTCGATGAGTTTGGCACGCTGCTCGTCGTCGGTCTCGCGATAGAGGAAGCGTGAATTGATTTCGACCGCCATCCCACGCGCAAGGCATGCGTCCAGGAGTTGATCCTCGTAGCGTTCGAGCGCCGCGGGTTCGGGCCAATGGCCGAAGCTGGCGGGAACGTAGAAGTGGCCCACGATGTGGCCGGGGAGCTTCTCGATGTCGTCGAGCAAGCGCTCCATGTAGAGTTCCCAGGTGCGCTGCGTTCCAACGACGTCGTATAGATGCGAGAATTCCGCATTATCGAACGGCCACGGCCACTCCGCGCCTTTTTCGGGATGATCGATCGTCAGAAAGTGGACCGATCGAACGATGCCGTCGGGGCGCATGGCATCGACGATATTCTGTGCGTCCGGACGCGAGCGGGGATCGTTGTCCACCTCCGCGCCGATCGAGAAGCGCATCCCGCGGCGGAGCCCTTCGGAGACGACGGCCGCGTGGGCAACGTCGACGCCTGCCGTCTCGGCAGCGCCGTAGAGATCGCCGGCGTGCGCCAGCTTCAATGCGCGCCGAACGGTGTGCACGGCACCGGGATCTTCGAACGTGAGGTAGTTGACGTGGTCGGTCACCATGAGGAAGCGCGGCGAGCCGCGCCGGCATGCGTGATAGAACCACAAAAACAGCATGCGCGGCGAATACGCGATCGGGCGCTCCTCGGCGAATGGCCGGTGCTCGCCTTTCGCGTGACCGTGAATGTCGGGGATGGCGATGATCCGTGGGTCGCTCAGCGTTCTACTTCCTTTACGCCACGCGGAATCCACATCTGCTTGCCCTTATCGCGCGTCTTGGCCGCTTCGGGCGTGCGTTGCTCGATCCACGGGGCGACGGCTTCTATCAGCAGTTCGAGCCCTTTTTTCATAAGATCGAAGGACATCGACGGGGTGGAATCCGCTCCGGCATTGATTGCTTGTGCGGGCAAATAGGGGAGGTGTACGAGGCCGCAGAGCACCGGCGGCACGGCACTCTCGGTTAAGCCAAGGAGTTCGTAGAGTGCCTGGTTTCCGATGAACGTTCCGGCAGCATTGGAAACGAAACCGGGGACGCCGTTTGCGTGCCAGGATTCGAGAATGCGGTCGAACGGGAGGTTCGAGAGCCGCGCGTCGGCTCCGCCGCGTGAAATGGTATCGCCTTTGCGTGCGATGCCCTGGTTGTCGGCATGCTCGAAATCCATGACGTTGACGGCGACGCGCTCGATCGAGAGAGCCGGCCGTCCGCCGAACTGCATCATCGCGATAACGATGTCCGGATCGGCTTCGCGAAGGACGATTTCCAGCCGCTCGCGCAAGGTTCGCGTTTCAACCGGGAGGACGCGTACGACGATCGAGCGTCCGGCGATCAAACGACCTTCCAGCGCGCGTGCGACCATGTCGCTCGGGCTAACTTTTTCACCGCCGAACGGCTCAAAGCCGACGACTAAGACATTCCTTGCCACCTTCGTTAAGGTTGGCGTTCGCTCACGGGCTACCTCTCTGCGCGATAGCCTTCCATGCGCAGAAGCGTCGCTTTCATCTCGAGCCCGTACCCGTAATTGTGGAGGTCGCCACTCGAATCGACCACGCGGTGACAGGGCAGCAGGAGGGGAAGCGGGTTTCGCGCCATCGCCTGACCGACGGCCCGAGCGGCGCGCGGCCGGCCGATTTTGGAAGCCACCCACCCGTACGAACGGACTTCGCCCGGCGGAATTTGGGCCGCGGCAAGCAGCGCGGCCTGTTCGAACGGCGTCAACGTGCTGATATCGATGACGGCGTCGTCGATGTGCCAGGTTTCAAAAAATTGCTCGAGCGTCTCCTGGAGCCACGGCGGGGGCTCCGCCGCTACGACCGGTCGCCGCAGGCGCGCTTCGACGCGCGCCTGTACGGTCTCGAAGCTCTCGCCGGTATCCAGGCCGATGTAACCGATGCGTTTTTCCGTAAAACCAACGTAGAGTTTTCCGACGGGCGTGCCCACGCAGGTTAGCGCGATCGCCTTCGCACCTTTGTGCTTGAGCGCCGCGATGTGCTCGACGACGCGCTTGGCGAGATCGCAGGACGGCTCGGGTTGAGGCAGGCAGGAGAGGCAGAACGCAACGCCTTCGTATTGTTCGTAGATATCCTGGCAGTGGGTGCATCCACCCAAATGGGTCTCGACGGCATCCTTGAGCGAGGCTTGGCATTCGCCGCGGACGTCGTCCCACAGCACATCGACGTCACGACAGCGCATTGAGAGGGGCTCCTTCGGGGGTAAGCCGTCCGATCTGTGGGCCGAGAATGCGGCGCAGGATGCGCACGGCTCGATGGACGTGTGATTTGACCGTGCCGATCGGCTGGTGAAGAATCTCGGCGATCTCCGGGTGACTGCGGCCTTCGATGAAGCGCAGCGTGGCCGCGGCGCGCAGATGCATCGGGAGCTGGAGTAGAGCGCGTTCGACCAAAGCGACCTCGGCGTTCTGTTCCACGATGGTTTCGGGTTGCGGCGGGCCCTCGTTCGATTCGCGCAAGAGCGCGTCGGGATCGGCCAGAGCGTCGAGCGCGACGTTCGTCGGCCGCTTGCTGCGGAGCCGGTTCCTGGTGACGTTGAGCGTGATGGTGTACAGCCATGGTTGCAGGCGCAAGTCCGTCCGCTGCTCGATCGACATTTTACCGAGCGCGCGGTAGGCGCGCACGAACGCATCCTGCACGATTTCCTCGGCATCTTCACGATTGCCGGTCATGCGCAGGGCGAATCCGTAGAGCCGACGCTGGTAGTCGTCTACGATTCGATCGAAGGTTTCGGGACTCGGCGCAGTTTTCGTATGACGGTTCCCCGTCGACGAGACCTGCGGGACCACTGGTGGCACGTATACTCCATGGAGGAGTGGTGCGAGCGCGCTCATACGAGGCCAGAGACCACTCCCCGTGCGCCTCTGGTTTCACGCCGAGAGGCATAAACTCCTCAGCATCGCGAGAGGGTGCATAGAAACCTGTCAGAAACGTCTCATTAGGACCATCGTCAAGAACGAAAGAGGGCAGGTATGGGACGAATCATCGAACCGACGGAAATACTCTTCGATGCATATACGATGTGCAGTTTTTTACCCGCACTCGATTCTTCGCGTGCTATCCCGCTCGTATTGATCGGATATCGACAGAACGAGGATCCGTCGTTCGTCTGGCTCGTTCCAAAAGAAGGCGTTCCAACCAACGGTCTAACCGACGATCCCTATTATGCAAAAGTACTGAGCGACCCGCGCACGTATTTCATGAAAAAGCTTTCGAAATACGTAGAAGAGACGGGTTCGGTGAAGCGCGGAATCGAGATGCTGATCGATTGCCATCAAAATCATCTCGCCTTCACGCCGCTCACGCATCTGGACGAGCTACCGTTCCGGCATCCCCTTGAGGTGGAGCTCGTCGCCGCTTTTTGACAAAGGCGGCGGCGCATCGGTGGCCCGGATCGAACGACGGTATACGATACGCACCGGCATCGCGTTGGCCGCATTTTTTAACGTTCCCACGATCGTGAGGCGAGCGTCGAGCGCCATCAGCAGCGCGCTTTGCGTGGCGTAGTATGCGGTGCCGTCCATGCGGATCGTGCCCGCGATCGAGGTCGCGGCAACGCTCTCCGGTAGGCCCCCGGTCATCGGCCCATCCGCTTCGAAGGCGACGCCGACGACGGGATGACCGCTTACCAGCCCGCGGGCTCCCGGCCGGAGAAACCCCGTCAAGGTTGCATGCCCGAGTGGCGAGTTGGCTTCAAAAGGAACCTTGCCGTGCAGGTGTTCGATCGCTCGCAGCGTCACCGGATCGAGGGTCACCGCGAACGGCTGGTTGAGGATCGTAAGAAAATCCGGGTCGGCATCGTCGCTGTCGGTGAACGAACCGTCCGGCCGCAAGACCTGGACGAAGCTGGCATGGACGACCGTGCTTCCGCCGCTTTGGGCCCTGGTGTACCGAACGTTCGCCACGTACTCGGTGTTGCGGCCGTTGCGTACGACGCGCAGGCGTTGCACGCCGGCGTACACGATGTGCGTGTGCTGTCCATCTGCGCCGCCGATGTGGTAGCTGTCGTTACCTGTGACGTTATATTGTTGGTCTGCTGCAACCGGGCGAGCCGTTGCCAATATCGCCGCGACGATCAATGCGATCGACGCTACCCGCGGATGTGAGATGGTGCGACTCCGTTTCGACCGAGAGCTTCCAGATGGCGGCTTCTCTATACTCTATAACAGTATCATCCGCGACAAGGGCTACGTGGCGGATGGCTTCTTGTTTTGGTAGCGCAGGTAGAGCAACGTTGTGTAGACACCGATCGGCACAGTAGCGACCGTCGTCAACGGAACGCTCGCCCAGAGCAAGGCATGGGCGACGTGCGCCGCAACCAACGCTTGCGAAAGGAGACCTTCGAGCATGGCCAAGACCAGCTCCATCGAGACGATCGCGATCGCGCCGAGGATATTTCCCGGATACAGGGCGGCGGCCACACTGCGGAGGATCGAACGCGGGATCAACAGCAGCGTTCCATCGCCATCGTCCACCGTGGCGCTGACGTCTGCGAAGAGTAACAGCGCGGTTAGGAACAGTAACAATCCGCCGGCCAGCGCGCCGAAGAGGTTCGCGCTACTCTGCGGGCTTCCGAGTGCCGCGCCGATGATGGCGTTGAGCCCGTAGTCGATCGCAATGACCGCCCAACTCCGTTCCAGGACGCGTAGCCATACCTGCGAGTCGGGAGTCTCCTGGGCTTGCGTATCCGCGTATGCAAAGGCGTACACGATCGCGGAGAGGACCGGCAAGATCGTGGCTTGCGCGATGACGATCGCTTCGGGAGCCCGCCACAACAGGACGATCGCGGCTTGAGCCACTATCGCTGCGGCGATGTATCCGGCGTAGAAGCCGCTGCGCGCGAGCGTTAGGCGCAGGGCGTGATATGCGGCAAGAAGCACCCGGCGGCGCTAGCGTTCTAGACCGGCGCGGCGGCGGTGCGTACCCGCGAAGAACCGCACGTCGGCGATACCCTCGCAGACCACAACCGCATCCGGGTCGGCGAAAACGCGCCCGTCGATATCGACCGTAAAGTCGCCTGCCGCCAGCCCCGCCAGCGTGCAGCGAATCGTGCGCAGAAATTTGTCGTGCGGCGCCCGGGCGCCGATCGCTTCGCGAATGGCCATCTCGATGAGCGCGCGCACGCGCAACGGCGTCGCCAATGCAAACGCCACCGAGCCGCCGGCGGCAACGGCGTGGAGATCGAGTGGTACCCTCACGCGGATCACGCCGGTTCTTTTTGCGCTGCTTCGAGGAGCCGCCTGCCGTTGGGGAGTACGGTAGTGCCGTGATGCCCCAATTTGGGAACGTGCCCTCCGGGACGCTGGTTAGCGCGGCGGAGAAGCTCGTTGCAACGATGAGCGAAAACGAATTAGCCGCTGCGCTCGAAGAGCGCGTGGGCGGTATGCCCTCGGACGCTCGGGCGGCGTTGGTCGGTTCGGTGTTCGAGGCGTTTCGGGATCGCGGCGAATCCTCGGAAGACGCAGCCGAGGCTTCCGGCGTTGCGCTGGACCGCATCGAATCCGCGGATCCCGCCGCGGTTGCGAGCCTCGTTCGATACGCGGGCCGTAACATCGGCGTTCTGAAAGAAGCCACGACGTTGTTCGTCCAAACGCATCCTTCCCTGGTCGATGCGTTGCCGGCGAGCGTTACCGACGGCATCTTCGCGCGGCTCGCCTCAACGTGAATCAAGGACCGCGCCGCAGGCGCAGCGAGTACGACGACGGCGGCGATCGCGGCGGCGGCGGTCTGCCGATTTTTCCATTGGTGATCGCCGTCATCTTGCTCGGCCTTTTGCTCGGCGGCGTGTTGGCGCACTTCTTCGGTGGAGGACCTGCGGTACAGGTGCCGACCCCGATGCCCTCGATCACGCCGCTGCCTACGCCGATTGCAACCGAAACGCCGATGGCGACGCCAAGCCCAACGCCGCATCCGACGCCCAAGCGCACGCCGCGTCCGACATCCACCCCGAGCGCGCTCCCGACCGCCACGCCCTCGAGCGCACCGGCGAGCGCGGTGATCATCATCACGCCCGCGCCGGCCGTCTCGGTTCGGCCCGCCGCGACGCCGAAACCGGCGATGCCCAAGCCCGCAGTAACGCTAGCGCCGGCCGTCGCAAAGACGACCGCTCCGCGTCCCACGCGCGCTCCTCGTCCGACCGCGTCGCCCACGCCTCTCAACCCGCAGAACGCGACCGGAAGCAGCGGCGCGAGCGCCGTCGTCCGCGCCTACCTGAGCGCGTTGATGCACGGCAATCGCGCACTCGCAACTTCGTACCTCGAGAGCGGAGTGCCCACCGAAACGTTTCTGCAATCCGGCACGATCGTCAACGATGTGAGTGCGACGCCGAACGCCGACGGAACCTATCGCGTAACGGCCGACGTGGTGGATCCCGACAACCAAGAATACTTCATCACGTTCGCGGTAGCTCCGGGCGCATACGGCATGCGCATCACCAGCCACTACTCCATCAAACCGCACTAGTGTAAACGCGCACGAGTTGAGCCCGGCGCCAATGCTTGTGGTGATTGGGGAACCGTTCGTCAGCCCGCATCCTGCGGGCTTCCTACTCGTATGTTTTTGTGCAACATTCAAAGGAAGTTCGACCTCCTGTCGATTGCACAAAAATCACACGTTCCCCAATCACCACAAGCATTGGCGCCGGGCTCAACTCGTGCGCTGCTTTATACTTCGGCGCCGATGCCGGTTTCTGCGCGCACGTGGAGTTGGGCGTACATCGCTTCGGATTCGGGATCGCGAACGAGGAGCGTGCCGGCGATCGCGCCGATAAATCCTAACGGTATCGAAACGATGCCGGGATTGTCGAGCGGAAAAAGCGCGTGCGCGCCCATGACGGCGGGGCCGACGACGATCAGGGCTAGCGACGAGATCAGGCCGCAGAGCATGCCGACGATCGCACCCGCGCGCGAGAAGCGTTTCCATAGTAGCGCAAAGACGAGCGCCGGGACGTTGGCGCTGGCGGCGACGGCGAAGGCCAATCCCACGAGAAATGCGACGTTTTGTTCTCGCAAGCCGATCGAAAGGACGATCGAGAGCAGGCCGACGACGACAGCGGTTAGGCGAGCAACGAAGACGTATTCTTGTTCTTCGCCCGCGCCGTTACGCACGAGATTCCACCAGATATCGTGCGCGAATGCGGACGAGGCGGCGATCGTTAGGCCCGCAACGACGGCGAGGATCGTTGCGAATGCGACCGCCGAAACGAACGCGGTCAGCAAACCGCCGCCGAGGGCGTTGGCGAGCAGGGGCGCGGCGAGATTGCTGTTGCGAACGGGGACTAAGTAGCCGTTTTTTCTCAAATCGTTGTTGAGATCGTGCTGTTCGGCCGGGTGGCGAATGATGTAGCGGATCGCTTGCGTATTGGTTACGCGCTTACCGATGTGCTCTTGCCCGACGATCGTTGCGGCTCCCAGGCCCAGCACCGAGGTGCTCAGGTAGAAGATGCCGATCAATACCATCGCCCACGCTACCGACGAACGCGCGGCTTTCGCGGTCGGCACCGTGAAGAATCGCATGAGGATGTGCGGAAGGCCGGCCGTTCCCAGTATCAAGGCTAGGCTCAGTGAGATGAGGTCGAGGGCTCCGTGTGCGCCGTTGAAGATGGCGCCGGGCTGTAAAAGGTTCGTGGCGACGCGATCGACTCGCAGGTTCGCAGCGGCTTGTAAGAACGCCGCTATCGAAAATCCGTAGTGCGCGAGGACCAAGACGGAGAGCATGAGGGCGGTGAAGAGCAGCAGCGCCGCCTTGATGATCTGTACCCACGTCGTTGCCAGCATTCCGCCGAAGAGCACGTAGACCATCATCAAGAGGCCGACGATGACGATCGCCAGCGTGTAGCCCACGTGGGGCAAGAGCAGGTCGACGACCGATCCGGCCCCGACCATCTGGGCGATCATGTAGAAAAGCGTGATGGCAAGCGTTGAAATCGCCGCAATGGCGCGAACGCCGCGCCCGCGTAGACGAAACGCAATCACGTCGACGATCGTGTACTTTCCGGCGTTGCGCAGGGGTTCGGCGATGAGAAACAGCACGGCGAGATACGCGACCAGCCAGCCGACCGCGTACATAAACCCGTCGAACCCGCCGAACGCTATGAGCCCGGTGATGCCTAAAAACGAAGCGGCCGACATGTAATCGCCCGCGATCGCCCAGCCGTTTTGGATGCCGCTGATCGAACGGTGAGCCGCGTAGAATCCACGGCTGGTGGAGCTCTGCCCGGCGGCCCAGTACGTCACCACTAGCGTGATGGCGACGAAGACTCCGAACATGACGAGCGTTTGCGTGGTCATGCCGAGAGCCGTTCGCGCGCGCGCGTTACAAGCGCCTCGGCCATCTCATCGAATCTCCGGGCTCGCAGCAAATAGAGGGCCAACAAGATCCAGGCCATCGCGAACTCGGAGAGGGCGAACGCGAAAGCGAACGTGAGGGGGCCCGCGACGGTGCGTCGCATCAAGGCGGGAGCGATCCCAAGCAACACCGGCAACGCGAAGAAATACAGCAAAAAAAAGATCGTGGCGGGAATAATAAACCGGCGTTTTGCCGCTACCAGCGCGCGGAAATCCGGGTCGCCCGCGAGGCGATCCCATTCCGGGGGTGTGAGGTGATGAAGTTGCACGTATCCTCCGCGACGAGCGTGGCCAGGAGGTACTCTACCGGGCGCCCGCTCCCTGTTATGCGGGAACGCTACGACTCATCCGGCCATCCGGCAATCTCGCCGATCGCCGCGCTCTTGAGGACTCGCAACCCGAGCATCGCGCACTTCATGCGCGTGGGGCTGATCCCGATGCCGACGTTCTCTAGAACGACATCCTTTGAGAGCTTTGCGACATCTTCCAGCTTCATACCCTTGACGCTCTCGGTCAGCATCGACGCCGAGGCTTGGCTGATGGCGCAGCCTTGGCCCGAAAAGCGCACGTCGTTGACCGTACCGTCGGCGCCGACATCGAGTTCCACCTTAATCTTGTCGCCGCAGAGAGGATTGATATCCTCAGCTTGCGCCGTTACGCGTTCGAGGTGCCCGAAATTGCGCGGATTACGATAGTGATCCAGAATGTAGTCTCGGTAAAAATCGTCCATCGTTAAATTTTAAAAACCTGCGCTGCTTTTTCGAGCCCCACCAGCAAGGCATCGATGTCGGTTTCGCTATTATAGATATAGAAGGACGCGCGAGCAGTTGCCGGCCAGCCCATTTTCGCCATCAGAGGCATCGTGCAGTGGTGCCCCGCGCGAATGCAGATTCCTTCGGTGTCCAGGATCGACGCCAGATCGTGCGCGTGAATGTCGGCAAAATTGAACGAGAGCACGCCCGAGATGAGCGCGGGATCTTGCGGGCCGTAGATCGCGAGTCCGCGAGGTTTGAGCGTACCCAGGCGTTCGAGCGCGTAGGCTACCAAATGCTTCTCGTGCTCGCGAACGCGATCCATGCCGATCGCGGCGAGGTAGTCGATGGCCGCGCCGAACGCGATGGCGTCCGCGATATTGCTCGTTCCGGCTTCGAATTTCCACGGGAGATCGTTGAAGGTCGAACGCTCGTACGAAACGGTGTGGATCATGTCGCCACCGGTTAAGAACGGTGGCATCGCCTCGAGCAACGCGCGCTTACCGTACAGCACGCCGATACCCGTCGGCCCGAGCATCTTGTGCGCGCTTATGGCGTAGAAATCGGCATCGAGCGCGCGAACGTCGACGGGCAGGTGCGGGGCCGCTTGCGCGCCGTCGATCAGCACCACCGCACCGGCGGCGCGGGCGCGCGGGATGATGCGTTCGAGCGGAGCGATCGTGCCGAGCGTGTTGCTCACGTGCGAGAGCGCTACGAGTTTCACGCCCTTCAGCAGCGTTTCGAGATCGTCGAGAACGTGGACGCCGCGTTCGTCGATAGGGATAAAGCGGAGCGTTGCGCCGGTCCGCTGCGCCAGGAGTTGCCACGGCACGAGATTCGAATGATGCTCGAGTTGCGATACCAAGATCGCATCGCCGGGTTTGACGTTCGCGTTGCCCCAGGCGTACGCTACGAGATTGATCGCCTCGGTCGCGTTGCGGGTCCAGATGATTTCTTCGGGCGTGGCGTTGATGAAGCGCGCGACCTTGGCCCGGGCCGCCTCGAAGGCATCGGTTGCGCGCGCGGCTATTTCGTAGACGCCGCGATGGATGTTGGCGTTGTACTCCGAGTAATACTCGACTAACGCATCGATCATCGCCTGCGGCTTCTGCGAGGTCGCGGCGGAGTCCAGATAGACCAGACGCTTACCGCGTGACGTCGGATGCGCGAGGATCGGGAAATCCTGCGCGATGCGCGCGAACGAGGCTTCCGACGGCGTAGCCTGCAGCATGCCCGTTACAGCACCTTGTTTGGGAGGGCGTCGTGCAATTCGTCGCGCAGCGTCTGGGTGGGGAAACGGTCGATCACCGGCTCGAAGAATCCGAGAGCGATCATCCGTTCGGCCTGCTGGCGGTCGATGCCGCGACTGGTCATATAGAAGAGTTGCTCGTCATCGATCGCGCCGACCGTCGCGCCGTGAAAGGCCTTGACGTCGTTAGCCGCAATTTCCAGCGCCGGGATCGAATCGATGTGCGCCTGTTTCGAGAGTAAGAGCGCGTCGTCGCGTAGGCCGGCTTCGCTGCCCTGCGCGTGCGCGGCGATGCGGATGTTACCGAGGTAGCGCGCCTGGCCGCGTCCGTTCGCGGCCGATTTCACCAACGTCTGCGAGGTAGAGTGGCCGGCACGATGGTCGACCGTGCTCACGATATCGACGTGTTGGGTGCCGGTGGGAAAGAAGAGCGACGCCACGTTGGCTTCGATTCCGGGGTGCTCGATCGCCGTCGCGATGTCGCAGACCGCGAGCCCGGCACCGATATCGGCGGTGGCCCAGGCGATGCGCGCGTTGATGCCGGGTTTGGCGGCGCGGGTAAAAAACGAACGCGCGTCCAGCGGCAGCGTTTGCACGGCGGCATACGTGATATCCGCGTGCTCCTCGGTGACGATCTCGCTAACGCCGCAGACGAACGCTCCATCGCCGGTTTCGATACGCTCGATGACGGTCGCGCGGGCGCCGCGTTCGGCGAGCACGACGGTGTGGGGGAACAGGGTGCCAGCGCCCTGCGCGCGATAGGTCACGACGATCGGCTCGTCGATGGCGCGATCTGCGGGAAGGTGAATCAATGCGCCCAAGCCCGCAAAGGCTGCGGTGAGGTGCGCGAACTTATGCTGCGGCTCCGTCGCGACGCCGGCGACCCGCGCCAACGCCGCCGCATGGTCGCGGAGTGCGACCTGCATGTCGACCGCGATAACGCTCGAAGGCGCGTCGATCGATACGCTGCCGCCCGGCTTCGCGTCGCTCGGGATCTTGACGGCTTCGAGATCGATCTTCCAATAGCGTCCGGGTTTCTCGCGGCCCGACCGGGTTGCGTGAAAGCGCTCCAGATGTCGCTCGCGATCGGTAAGGGTCGCGCTAGGCACGAGCGGCGGTCTCCTCACGAATCGTATCGTAACCTTCGCGCTCGATCCGCTGGGCTAAATCCGGGCCGCCGGTCTTGACGATGCGGCCATCCATCATCACGTGGACGACGTCTGCCGTAATGTGCTGCAGAATGCGCGGATAGTGGGTGATGATGAGGAAGCCGGTCTTTTTCCCTTCGCCGCTCTCTCGGAGCGATTTCACCGAGTCGCCGACATACTTGAGTGCGTCGACGTCGAGCCCGGAATCGGTCTCATCCAGCACGGCGTATTTGGGGCCTAAAACGGCCATCTGCAACATTTCGAGGCGCTTCTTTTCGCCGCCCGAGAATCCGTCATTGAGATAGCGACCCAAGAACGACGGGTCCATGCCCAGCACGTCCATCTTTTCAAGCAGCAGCGCGCGGAACTTGCCGGGCGTCAATTCGCCGGGCTTCACCGTCTGGCGCGCGGCGAACAGAAAGTTCGCCACCTTCACGCCCGGGATCGCGGCGGGGTACTGAAAGGAGAGGAAGAGCCCGGCTTTCGCGCGTTTGTCGGGGGGCAGGGCCAGCAGGTCCGTGCCGTCGAGCGTCGCGGTGCCGCCGGTGATCGTGTAGTGCGGATGCCCGGTGAGCGAGAAGGCAAGCGTTGATTTGCCGCTACCGTTCGGCCCCATCAGAGCGTGGACGCTCCCCGGCTCGACGACGAGGTCGATCCCTTTGAGGATCTCGTTGCCATCTACGCTGCAATGCAGGTCGGTGATGCGAAGGCCCTGGTCGGACACGCTGTGGCTCCCTTGATGATGATGAAAAACGGCGGGGTATCCCGCTTGGGTATCGTATCCGACGGGCCCGCAGAAAGTCAAGGATAAACTTTACTATCTCCGGCGCCCGTGCTAGCATACAAGTACCAAAAATGCAGGTCGATCGCTTTTTCAAGTCCACGCGCGGCAAGATCGTCGCGGAGCTTCGCCGCCGGGGCACGGCCTCGGCAGCCGAGCTTGCTGCAGTATTCGGGCTCTCGCCGAACGCCGTTCGCCAGCAGCTCGTCGTGCTCGAGCGCGACGAACTCGTGGTGGAGAAGTCCGTCCGCCGGGGGCCGACCAAGCCGACCCTGGAATTCTCGCTCACCTCCAATGCCGATCGTCTCTTTCCCCAACAGTACGACAAGATGCTTTCCGCGGTGCTCCGTGAGGTCAAAGACCAGTACGGGCACTCGGCTCTCGAGCAGATTTTCGATGGGATCGCTCGTCGAGCCGTCGATAAAGCCAAGCGCCGGGTCACCGCCGGCAGCGTACAGGGAAAGGTCGCGCAACTCACCGACGTGCTGCGTTCCAACGGCGTCGTCGCGGAGTACAGCTTGATCGATGGTGGATTCGAATTGGTCGAACACAACTGCCCGTATTCGGATGTTGCAAAAGAGCATCCGGAGATGTGTCAGGTGATCCACCACGTCATGGATGAAACGTTGGGCGGCGAGCATACGCAGACCGAATCGATCGCAACCGGCGGCAAGGCATGCCGGTTTGAGCTACAGCCGCAGGCGCTAGAGACAACTCGCTAAGGAGACCAGGACCCGTGGATTTTCAGAAATTTCAGCAATTGGTCGAAGACCGGCCCGGATTCCAGACGATGGACCATCCGACCGCAAGCGGTGAGTATTTCAGCGACTCGTGCGGGGATATGTACAACTTTTTCTTAAAAGTCGGCCCCGGCGCGGTGATCGAGGATATCTCCTATTTCACGACCGGTTGCGGCTTCGGTACGGCGACCTGCAGCCTCGTCGTGCACCTCGCGCGTGGCAAGACGATCGACGAAGCGAGCGCTATTTCCGAGAGCGATATCGATAGCGAGCTCAAAGGGTATCCGGAGAAGAAGAAAGATTATCCGCAGCGCGCGCTGGAAGCGCTGCATACCGCGATCGCGGATTATCGATCGAAGGTCGCCGCCGGAACCGTTCCGGACTACGCGGCGATGGAAGCGCCCGTCCGACCGGCCGCTCCGGCCGCGAAGGATGCGGCGCCCGAGCCCTCCGACGGCAAGGTGTTGATCCGCCTGCGCTGATAGCGCGTTATTTCTCGCTACTGCAAATAGGGATTTGAGCTCCGCTCTATCCCGATAGTCGTAAAGTTGCCATGGCCCGGAATGACCGCCGTCGCGTCGGGATAGTCCATCAGTTTGGCGTGAATCGACGCGACGATGTCTTCCATCGACGTTCCACCCAAATCCCAGCGCCCGATCGATCCCGCGAATAGCGTGTCGCCGGTTAAGAGTACCGTCGCACCTTCGCGATCGCGAACGGCGAAACAGACGCTTCCCGGCGTATGCCCGGGCGTGTGATGTACGTCGATCCGGGCGGCGCCCACATTGAGGCTATCGCCGTCTCGCAGATCGCCGTCGAGATCGACGACGCGCGGCACGCGGTCCATACCGGCCCACTTGGCTTGAAGCGGCAGCGCGCGATAGAGCGGCAGATCTCCCGGATGGAGGAGGGCTTTGGCGTCCGTACGATCCCGCAGGCGCCCCACGTCGCCGATATGATCGAAGTGCGCGTGCGTATGGATCAGCAGCGTCGCGCGTAATCCGCGAGCGTCCAGCCGCTCCATAACGTCGTCTACACCATCCCCGCCGTCGACGACGATGGCGGTCTTGCTATCGTCGTCGCAGATGATGGTGCAATTGCATCCGAGCCGGCCGACCGCGAAGGTTTCGATCGTCACGTGAGTGCGATCCCGAAATCGTGAAAGCCGCCGTTGAAATAGCCCAGCGGCGAACCCGGGCGAGAGGCGCACGAGAGGACGCGGCCGATGAAAATGGAGTGCGACTCCACGTGATGCTCCTGCGCGACCTCGCAATCGAAGTGCGCGATCGCATCGCGTAGCACCGGCGCTCCTGTTGTATCGGTGTCGAAGGCGATGTCGTCGAATTGATGTTCGCGGATTTTACCGGAGAAACGCTCCGCGAGTTCGCGTTGGGAACTCGCCAGGACGTTGACGCAGAAAATGCGCGAGGTCGAGATATAAAGATAGGTGCGAGCTTCGCGATTTACGCAGATCAAGAGCATCGGCGGATCGGCGGAGACGCTGGCGAATGCGTTAAGCGTGATGCCGCGCGGCTCGCCGTCCTTCAGGCTTGTCGCAACGGTGACGCCGGTGGGATAATGCCGCATCGCGGAGCGAAAATCGAGAGCGTTCACTTGATGCGCGCGCCGATGCCCGTGCCGTCACCCAGCGGAAGAATCGTCGCATCTAAATGCGGATGGCGTAAAAAATATTCATTGAAGGCGCGCATCGCGCGCACGTCGTCGCTGTCGTCTTTACTCGGCGGGTCGGCAACGCGCCCGTCGAGGAGGCAGTTATCGATGACGACCACGCCCGATAATTTAAGCATCGGAATCGCGAGGTCGAGATAGCTCGCGTATTCGGTCTTGTTGGCATCGATGAAGACGATGTCGAGGTTGCGCTGCGGAAAATTCTCCAGCAACTGGAGGGCCGGCGTATTGATGATCTCGATGTAGTCGTCTTCGCCGGCACGTTTGAAGTACGTCATCGCAACCTCGGTTCGATCGTAATCCGGGTCGACCGTCCAGATTTTACCCGCCGGCGGCTGCGCGAGGGCCATCCACAGCGTCGAATACCCATAGGCGGTGCCGATCTCGAGGATGCGATTGGCTTGCATGGCGTGGACCAGCGTGGAAAGCAGGCGACCGGTATCGCGCGCGACGATCGGTATGCCGTCCTTGCGCCCGTGCTGCTCCAGCTCCAGCAGAAGCGGGTGCGGATTGGGGTGCGCCGCCTCCAAATAGTGTAGCGTCTCTTCCATGGTCCCTGCGGAGTTGGCCGGGAACCAGCCCCGACCTCCCCGAAGCAGTTGCATCCAATGGCTCGCAGATTGCGTCTGTTTCCCCTCAATTCCGTGCTCTTTCCCGGCGCGGTGCTCAACCTCCACGTCTTCGAGCCGCGCTACAAGCAGATGATCAACGAGTGCTTGGAATCGGGCGAGGGATTCGGCGTCGCCCTGATCGCGGGCGGAGCGGAGGCCGGCGATCCCGCCGTGGAGCCGCACGACATCGGGTCGATCGCAGAAATCGTCGACGTTCAACCGCTTCCTTTCGGGCGATTTTTCATCTCCACGATCGGTCGCGAACGTTTTCGGATTCGCTCGATCGTCAGTCGCGAGCCGTTTCTGACCGTTGAAGCCGAGTTGCTGGATGAAGATCTTGCGGAAGACGACGAGAGCGACGATCTGCGCGGACGCGTGCGCTCGCTATTCTTGGAGTACGTCGAGATGCTCGTGGAATTTTCCGGCCAGGAGACGAACGTCGAGCTTCCCGGCGACGCGGCCGGCACGTCGTTCCTCATCGGCGATGCGCTCCAAGTGGCGGAAACGGTCAAACAACGTCTCTTAGAGCTGGACGATACCAAGGCGCGCTTGCGCGCGGAACTCGGCTTTCTCGAACGCCTCTTGCCGCAGTTGACGCGTCTGCTCGAGCGGCGCCGCACCGAATTGCAGGCGCGCCAAGACGATGGAGAAGACCTCAGTTACCGTCTCGATCAGGAGCGATTCTTCGGGAAGTTCTTCTCGCTGAACTAAGCCTCGCCGCGACCGCCCGCTCGGAGCGCTTCGGCCGACGAAACGACGTTGCGCAGCAGAGCGACGTTGGTGACCGGCCCGACCCCGCCCGGCACGGGCGTGATCGCTCCGGCAACTGCCGCGGCGCTCGCAAACTCCACGTCGCCGCGCAGTACGCCGTTGACGACCGTCGTGCCGACGTCGATGACGGTCGCACCCGGCTTGATGTCCTCACCGCGAATCAAATCGGGAACCCCGGTCGCCACCACGACAACGTCGGCCATGCGCGTGTAGGGCTGCAAGCTTTGCGACTCCTTATGGAGCACGGTGACGGTCGCATCTTGCGCGAGCATCAACATCGCGACCGGAGCGCCGACCACGATCGAGCGGCCGATCATAACCGCGTTGCGACCGCGCAACGGCCAATGCGGGCTGCGTTCGAGCAGCAGCATGACCGCGGCCGGCGTAGCCGGCACGAATTCGGTCCCGCTGCCGAACGCGAGATTGCCCTGATTGGTCGGATGCGTTCCGTCCACGTCTTTATGGGCCGGAATCGCATCGGCGATCTCGCGGATGGAGAGATGGGGCGGGAGCGGCTGCTGGAGCATCACGCCGTGGACGCTGTCGTCGTCGCGGAGCCGTTCGAGCCGCCGGCGAATCTGTGCCGCGCTCGCTCGCTCGTCGAGCCGATCGATCTCGACCGCCACGCCGACCCGCTCCCCGGTTTTTATCAAATTGCGAACGTAGGCAACGCTCGATTCATTCTCACCGACGAAGATGATCGCGAGCTTAGGATGAATCCCCGACTCGCGTAGCGCATTCGTTCGCGCAAGGAGTTCCGTTCGGAGCTCGGCGGCAAGGGCTTTGCCGTCCAGAATCATGGCGGGCACGCGTCGGCGAGTTCGTCCAGCCGGGGAGGCTTACCTGGAACACGTACGCCGCGAAGTGCGTTTGGGCGCGGAGTTTGCCGCGCAGGCCTTTGAGGGCGCCTTCGACCGATTCGTCCAAACCTACAACGTCGCGCCGCAACTCGCGCGTTGCAGCCCCGACGTCCTCGTGCGCTTCTGCCGCGTCTTCAGCGGCGGCGAATCGGCGCATAACGAGCAGTTGCGCTTTCGCGGCGTGCCGTTGTACGCCGCGGTACTGCCCGCCGGAGTCGTCGCCTTCGAGGGGGAAGTCGATGAAGATCGGATGGGAGATTGGTAAATGCCTCGTATGATGGGAGCGTTGTGAATCGTCGGACCCAATGGATCGTCGCGGCCGTCGTGCTTGCGGTCGCGTTACTGGTATTATTGCCGCTCTTTAGGCCGGGGGCCGTGCGAGAAGCGGGCCCGGGCGGGCTGGTCGGCCAAGCCGCCCCCGTCTTCGCCCTCCACGACGATCGAGGGAACGCCGTTTCGCTCTCGGCCTACCGCGGCAAAGTGGTCGTGCTCAACCTCTGGGCGTCGTGGTGCCCGCCGTGTCGTGCCGAAATGCCCGATTTGCAGCGTCTGCAAACGGCGTTCGCATCCCGCGGGCTCGTCGTGATCGGCGTCAACCAGGGCGAGTCGCCGCAACGCGCGGCCGATTTCGCGAAGGCGTTGCAGATCGGTTTCCCCATTTGGATTGACGATCAGCAGCAGTACGGGCGAGTCTTTGCGGCGCTGGGGCTGCCGACGACGGTGGTCATCGGCCGCGACGGCATCGTCCGCCGCGGCTTCGACGGCGCGCTTACGATCGATCAAATGCGCGCGGCGGTTACGCCGTTCTTGGGGGGCGCATGAGAGCGTTCGGGACTTTCGCGTTCGTCACCGCAGCGATGGTGGCGCTCGAAATCATCGTCCCCGGAAAAGCGATCTATCATAGCGGCTGGTACAACACGCTGATCGTCGCGTTTGTGGTCATTCTGGGAATGCTCGTGCGCTCGACCATCGCGGGGCGCTCGAAATTCGGTCGCTGGGGCGTGGCATGCATCGCCTCGGGCGTGGCCATCGCCGGCTTCGCGGCGGTCGCGAGCGGCTTGCTCGGGCCCGAAAACCACGTCGTGATCGGCGCTCCCGATAGCCACGTGCCGGCCGCGGATTTCGGCGGAACGCTGGCCTTCCCATCGCTTCGGCGAGACGGCACGATTCAGGGCGACGTCTCGTTACTGCGTGGCTCGCAAGCTACGCAAATCGGCGCTTGGCGGTACGCCGGCGCTTCGATCCTTAGCCTCCACCCGCGCAGCGTCGTCATGATCGATGCCGGGCCGGCGAGCGGCGGCAGCCTCACCATCACGCAGCCGGCCGGAAATACCGCGTTCCTCTCCCCGGTACTGCTGATGAAAAAGACCCAGACGCTGCCGGGCGCCGACCTGCCTTTCGATACGTTCGCGCTCCCCGCGGTCCATCGGATCGTCCGCGTCGTGTATTTTTCCGCGGCCGACGTCGCGAGCGAGCGCGCGCTCGGACGCGCCGCGTTCGCATCCATGTCCGGCCCGGCCGTCCTCTTCGCTTTAGAGGATGAGACGGGCAAGGATCTTCCGGGAGGCTTCCGTCTCGCGGCAAGCGGCCAGCCGGTGCTTGTCGGCGGCCTGAGTCTGCGCGGAACCGTGCTGCAGTTCCCATCGGTGGAGATCGTCGCAGCGCCCTCGTTTGCCGCCATCGTCATCGCCGGCCTGCTCGCGCTGCTGGGGTGCGGCCTGCTCGTTCGAGCGATGCGCGAGGAGCCTGCATCGGCGTGATCGCGCCGCGGGTGCCTTGCGGAGCGTGGCGCCCGCATGATAGCATGGCGTTCACGATGACCCGCGCCTTCGGCCCAGTCCCGTGCCCGCCGTCACCGCATCGCAGGATGCCGGTTCGGTAGCGCACGCGTCAACGTAGGCTTACACCACACGACGATCGCTCCGATATCGGGGCGATTTTTTATTTCACGAGGAAACATGCACGTAGGAATTCTTGGATACGGAACGATCGGCCGCGCCATTGCGGCCGGACTGCGCGCGCACGACGCGGTCGGGTCGATTTCCGCGACGACACGGCGCGGATTGACGCTCGACGACCCGGCCGTAACGATGTCCGCGAGCAACGCGGAACTGGCAACGCAATGCGACGTTCTCTTCGCGTGCGTCAAACCGTTCCAATTGGAGGGCGTATTGCGCGATGTGGCGCCCTTCCTCAAACCGGAGACGGTGCTCGTGTCGACGGCCGCATCGGTGCGGCTCGACCAACTGCATGAGTGGACGAACGGCCACCACCTCATCGTGCGCGCGATGCCGAACATGCCGTGTCGCATCGGCGAAGGCATGACGGTGCTCTGCGCTCGAGACCTTCCGCCGGAGACGCTGGAACTCGCGCGTTCGCTGTTCGCAACGCTCGGCCGCGCCCTCGTCATCGACGAATCGTTGATGGACGCCGCGACCGGCCTTAGCGGATGCGGCCCCGCCTACATCTATCTCGTGATCGAAGCCTTAACCGATGCGGGCGTCAAGCTCGGCTTCTCGCACGCCGTCGCGCGCGAGTTGGTCGCGCAGACGGTGCTCGGTTCGGCCCGCATGGTGCTCGAAAGCGACGAACATCCGGCCGCGCTTAAGATGGCCGTGACGACACCGGCCGGTTGCACCGTCGACGGATTGATGGAACTCGAAGACGGTAAACTGCGCAGCACGCTCCTACGCGCCGCGGTTGCTGCAGCGACGCGAAGCGCCGAACTCGCAAGCTAGAATGCTCCACGATCGTGTGCTGCGGGTTGCCCTAGTGTGGTTGGGGGAACCGTTCGTCGACGCGCATCCTGCGCGTCTCCTACTCGTGCGTTTTTGTGCAACTTCAAAGGAAGTTCGACATCCTGTCTTTTGCACAAAAATCGCACGTTCCCCCAACCACACTAGGGCAACCCACAGCACACGATCGTGGGCAAACGTCGGCAGCTTAGAAGTCGGTGCCGCTGGTGAAGGTGAAGTTCTCGATTTTCACCGTCGGTGTGACGAGCGAATACGAATAGCCGCCGGTTCGCGTCGCGTCGTTTGCGAAGACGATCGAACGTAACGCCTCGACGATGCTTTGGTTGAAACGCATGTTGCGGACGCCGCCGGCGATCGCGCCGTCTTCGATCAGGAACGTTCCGTCGCGCGTCATTCCCGTGACGATAGCCTGCTTGTGATCGACGGTGCGGATATACCAGAAGCGGGTGACGAGCAGGCCGCGTTTGGTCGTGGCGATCAGCTCGTCCGCCGTCGCATCGCCGTTGGCGACAACGATATTGAGTGCTTGCGGGCCCCAAGCGTTAGGAGCCGGGAGCGCGTGGCCGGTGTTCGGCAGCCCGAGCTTCTTGCTGTAGTAGCTGTCGGTGACGAGCGAACGCACGATACCGCGTTCCACCAGCGTTACTCGCTGCTTCGGCTGGGCTTCGTAATCGAACGGCATCGAAGGCGCGAGCGGATGCGCGTAATCGTCGCTGATGGTGACGTTGGGCCCGAGGAGTTGCTCGCCGAGACGGCCGGCGAAAAATGACGAACCTTCGTCGTAGGATTGGGCCGAGAAATGGGATGTAACGTAGGCCAGCAATTCGCCGATCGCGGCGGGCTCCAAGATGACCGTCCACGGCCCGGGCTCGACGCTGCGCGGGGCGGCGCTCGCGCGCGCCTTCTCTACGGCGCGACGGCCTAGCGCCGCCGCGTCGATCCGGCGCACGTCGGCGTGGTAGGATTCCGCAAATCCGGTGGAGTCCGGGCCGGTCATCTTGACGTTGGCGGCCGCATTGGTGCCGTCGTACGATGCCAGCGCTCCGGATGAGTTGGCGATCGTAATGCCGCTCACGCCGTTCGAGACATAGCCTGCGGCCCAGAAGCCCGCGCGCTCCGACGCCTCGAAGACGGCGGCGCAACCTTGCGCGCGTTCGTCGGCGCCGGCGCGTGCGGTGGCGTCGACGAAGCTTCCGTCGGGCGCTTGGACGGGCCTGCCGCTCGGAAGCGTTGGAGTATGGGGATCGGCGGGCGAGAAGGTGGCAAGGGCGATCGCGCGCGCGACGACGGCATCGAGCGCCGGTTCGTCCGTATCGTTGGTGGCGGCGACGCCCGTACGCCCGCCGACGATGGCCCGCACGGAAACCGCTCTCTCGATCGCTGCGACGTTTTGGTTGGAGATACCACGCGCAAAGCGCGTGAGCGCGCTATCGCGCGCCGTGACCATCACTTCGGTTTGGTCGGCTCGCGAACGGGCGAGCACGGCTCGCGCGATCGCTTCGCGCTCGCGCTTATCCACGGTATCCAACCCCGACGCTCACGCCGCGGAAACGGGCGGGCGACGCGGCTTGCGTGGTGCGTCCGGTTTGCATGGGCTCGCCTTTGCCGCAGTTCGGCGTCCCCCATGCGAACCAGGATCGCTCGTCGCCGACGGCATCGCACGCATTCCAAAATTGCGGCGTCATGCCCGCATACGTGGGATTTTTGAGCATGCGTCCTTGCTTTCCGTTTTTGATCTCCCAGCCGATTTCGCAGCCGAACTGAAAATTCAAACGTCGATCGTCGATCGACCAGGAGCGATTGCTCTCCATGTAGATGCCGTCGCGAATATCGTCGAAAAGATGTTCGAAAGGAACGTTGCCGGGCAGCAGGTTGAGGTTGCACATGCGGATCATCGGGACGAACTCCCACCCTTGGGCACGCACGCAGGCATTGCTGCTGCGGCCGATTGCATGAGCCGTGTCGTTGCTCATTTCGTAACCGGCGAGCAAACCGTCGCGCACGATATCCGAGCTTCCCGAGCGCGTACCTTCGTCATCGTAGCCGCAGGTGGCCATGCCTTGAGGGAGGGTATTGTCGACGACGATCGTGACCTCGGGTGATCCGTAGCGCAAATGGCCGAGTTGATCGATGTCCAGAAAGCTGGTTCCGGAGAAATTCGCTTCCCAGCCCATGACGCGATCGAGTTCTGCCGGATGTCCGCACGATTCGTGCATCTGCAGCGAGACCTGGGACCCACCCAAAAGAATATCGACGGTGCCGCTGGGGCACTGCGGTGCGCTCAGCAGCGCGATGGCTTCGCCGGCGATGCGCTCGGCGTGATCGGTTAACGCGGCCTCTTCAACGATCTCCCAACCGCCGGATTTATACAGCCCCACGTCGCCGGGGTACGTGCGCGTCTGCACGTCGCCGTCGCTCACGGCCATCGCTTGAATGCCGCTGCCGGTCTGGACGATGTGTTGTTCGATGCGCGAGCCGATCGTGCTGTAGAAACATTTCCGGCTACTCCAGAGATCGATCCACGCTCGGCCGACCGCTATCTGCGGACCGACGTGCAGAGCCTTCTCGGCGGCGAGCAGCAGAGCGACGCGTTCGCCGAGCGGAATGCCGGCCGGGTCGCGGAGCAAGGGTGTGGCGAACCGGTCGCGATATGCGTCGGGCGGCACGATTCCGACGCGCGCGCGCGCGATCGATGCGCTCGCACGTGCGATTGCCACCGCTCGCGCGGCCGTCGCATCGATGCCGGCGTCCGCAAACTCGTCGCTGGCGGCGAAGCCCCACGCGCCGTCGACGAGAGCGCGAATGCCATATCCGGTGCTGGTGGAGTCGGCGAGCGACACGACGACGCCGTTACGAATTTCGATGCGCTCGGTACGGGCGGATTCGAGCCGAATATCCGCATATGCAGCGCCCCGTTTACTCGCGGTATCGAGCGCGCGCGCGGCAAAACGATCGAAATCCATAGAGCCGGTGTTGTCGGCTCGCTCGCCCGCCTCCTACCCCGCGGGTCCTTCAGCCTAGCGCGAGCCCGCGACGATGGCGCGGACGTTTCGAAACACGATGCTTCCGCCCAACGGGTGTCCGGGCGGTGCGCCGATGGCATAGAGCGCGACCAGGCGGGCTGTGCCGGCGACGCTTGCCGGGAAACGCACGCGCACCGTTCGCCATCCCGGATGGTTGAGCCGCGTAGCGGGAACGAGAATCTGCTCGCCGATCGCATTGCGCAGAGCGACTTTGACGAGCGCGCCGCTACCGTCGTCGCGCACGTCGAAGGAGAGCCCCACGACATGCCGGGGGAGGGGAAGATCGACGAGCGCGTACGCTGCCCGTTCGCTCTCCCCGAGCGCAAACGTTAATTGTACGCATCCCGGGCACGAGGGATCGCGCACAACGCTGCCGCTGCCGCCGCTCGGCACCGAGAAGAAACGCGCGTGCGTTGCGAAATCGAGCGGCACGTCGTGCGCGCCGACCGTCACGGTCGTTTGGTAACGACGCCCCGCGAAATCGAAACCGACCACGGCGTTGTGCGCTCCGGCTTTGAAGAGGCCGTCGGCGTCGACGCTGCCCGAACTCGCGCGCCACGCGAGTTGCGCCGGCATCGTTAACGGAAACCCGCGCGCGTCGTAGGCCGCCACGCCGAGCCGGAGCTGTTCTCCGCGCGCAACATTCGCCTGTGGAGGCGAAATGACGACGCGCGCCGGCGCCGCGTCGATCGTGAGGGGCAGGATCGTCGCGAGCTCGCCGCTGTGCAGTTGCAGAGTTCCCGTGCCCGGCCGCAACGCTTCAAGGCGCCCGTCGCGGTACGTCGCAAGGTTCGCAGGCTCGATCCCCACCGCGATCGGTGCCGGCGGCGGGACCGTGTGATCGTGGGTGTCGATCGCCGCGAGCCGGAGCGCGAGCGTTGCGCCGGGGAGCATGCGGACGTCGTTCGGGATGGCGACGATCCGCGCCGGCGGCCCGATCGGGTCGGTATTATAAACGAACAGCCCATCGGCCACGCGGCGTTCGGATCCGTCGGACGGCGAGCCCTGAGCCGTTGCAGCGGTTTGGCCCAACAGGCGAACGGCCATGCCGGACGAGCCGCCGCCGTCGAATGCCAGCCCTTGCGTTGCGCCGAGCGAACGCATGAGGGCCGCAAACTCGGGCCGCGTGATGCCGACGCTTTCCAGCGGCTGCCGTCCGTCGACTTCGAGCAGAAAGAGTGTCCCATCCGGGGCGATCGCCGCGCCGCTACAGGGAATACGGGCAGAGTAGCCGGGGCCGTTGGGGCCATCCGGGTCTGCAAACCAGGCGCCGTTCTGAAGAATCATCGGGCCGCCGCCGACGGCTGCGGCGATGTTCGAGAGCGGCAGCGGTGAAAGATCGCCGCTGGCGGCGATCGTATCGCCGGCGTTTGGTACGCCGACGGTTGCATAGGCGTTGATGCCGATCGCCAGATAGTATCCGGGCGGCTGTTGTTGCAGGTTGTCGAGAACGCCCGTGACGCGATACGTTGCGAACGGCGGCGTGCCGCTGGTCGGCACGAGCCCGACGAGCGTGAGGCTATCGGATGGCGCGACGTTGCCGTACTGCGGCGTGAGTAAGGTGACGCCCCCGTTCGGCGACATCGTATCGACCGCGTCCAAGCCGACCGTCTTGTCGGAGAGTTGGATTTGCCCGATGAACGAGACTTCCGAGATCGTCGGCGTACCGTTGCCCGCGATGAAGAACGCATATCGCTTTCGCGGCGTTTGCAACAGTTGCCCGTTCTGCACGACGATATTGGTGGGGCGATTTGAGTTGCCGATATCGAAGTAGTCGCCATTGATGCCAGCAACGGCGCCGCTGCGTTGCGCCATGGAAACTACGCTTTCGCCGGATGACTCCAGCGCATCGTTTGCGAGCATCGTCCCAACGCGCACATCGCTATGCCCGGGAGCGACTGCAACGATGTGTATCGCTTCGGGCCCGACGGCGGTTTGCAGCGTGTACGTTCCATAGGTGACGCCCGGCGCGATCGTCTGCTCCGATGGAACTTGATTGAGGATTGCGGGAAAGGGTGCCGGCGGATCGAGTTGCCGCGGCAACTCGACGGCAAACGCGGGGAGCCACCGCAGACAAGCGGTAAAAAACGCCAATGCGAAAAGAATGCGAACGCCCATCGGATGGTTCAACGCATCAGGGAGCGTCGGGGTGCCATAGCGCCACGGCGAGCGGGTAACCGCCCGTCGCGAACGGCGCGCCCGCTACGCGAGCGAGCGTGCGCCCGTCGAAGACGTCGACGGCGCCGCTGCGCGAGCAGGGAACGTAGAGCCGAGCGGTCGCGGCATCGTACGTGGGCAGCCAGGGCGTGCTGCACGTCTCCAGCGGCGCGTGAACGGGGCGGAGGGTGCGCGCGTCCAAGACGTCCACGACGTCGTCGCGTTCGTCGGTGACGAAAACGCGCCGGTCGCGATGGTCGTATGCAACGCCGACCGGAAAGGCAAGCGCCGCGCTGCGCGCCACGAGGTGCGGGGATCCGTCGTTTAACGCGTAGGCCACAACGCCGCCCGAAGCCCCGAGAATCGACGTGCGACTCTGATTGGAGACCGCATAGAGACGGTTTCCATCGTCGGAGAGCGCGAGCGAGAAATTGCGGGCGACGCCGTGGAACGTGGTGCGGACGCGCATGGTCGCGGCGTCCACGACGCTGATGGTTCCCGAATTGACGTTCGCGACGTAGACGAGCTGGCGCGCGTTATCGATGGCGAGCCCTTCGGCCGTATCGCCGGTGATCACGCGGGTGGGCGAAGATGAGGCATCGATGCGCGTGAGCGCGCCCTTACCTTCGACGTCGCGGTTGGTGACGAACAACGCGTGCGAATGCGGGTCGAATGCCACCTCGTCCCCGACGGGAACGTCGTGAAAGCGTGTTACGCCCCATGGTTGCAGCGTCGCCACGGTCAACGTATCCGTATCCGTATCCGCGGCTGCAAGACGCCCGTCCGCATCGATGGCGACGTCGCTTGGTGCGCCGCCGATTCCGAGCACGGCAAAAGGTGCGAACGGCGCCGTAGGCCGGTGCAAGACGACGCCCTCATCGTACGACGCGACGGCGATGAACGGTGCCCGCACCGGCGGCGGAGCCGTGACCCGCAGGCGGCGCGAAGCCAATCCGTACGGATTGGTCGCAAAGATGGTGGTGGTTCCGGGGGGCGCGTCGGTGGGGAACGCGATGTCGCCGTTCACGACCGAGGCGTCGCCGAGGATGCGAATTTGGTAGGGCGCGTTGATGCCGTCGGTATGGATGCCGATGCGACTGCCGGGTAAGTAGGGCGTCGAACTCGTCAGGAGCGTTGCCGTAGCGAGGGCGTGATGGGTTGCCACCGGCGCGCTCGCGACGCATACGATGAGCGTTGCGATCGCGGCAACGCGCCGTATCGGAATCCATTCCATGCGATTCAATGCGCTTGGATCAATCCGGTAACGAAAAATGCGATGCCGAAAGCGGTCATGCCGCCGGCGAGGTAGAGGAGTAGCCGCGTTTGCGAAAGCGCCGAGATCGATACGAAGACGATCGCGATTTCGAACAGCGTCGTCGCTACTTCAAGCGTCTCGAACGACTGCAGAATGTTTTCGGAACGGTCCTGCTCGTGCTCCGAGGTTGCCTCGAACTGCTTGGCGGACTCAAGCGTTTGCGCGGAGGCTCGGCTCTCGACGGAAGCGGCAACCTCAAGGCGTTTGCGCGCCGCCGGATCGCCCGGCACGCCGGCCGCCAGAAGCGCCGAATAGACCGTAAAACGCGTCCGGCGCGCTTGATAGTAATTGTAGAGATCGAGCGAGCGCGCTTGTGCGATTATGGAATCGTTCTTCACCGAGAGCGCCGAGATCGAACGATGGTGGGCAAAGAGCGTACCGAGTGCGGCCAACACGGCAATGATCGCCGCCGCGAGGGGCACCAAGCGTTCGCCCTTTGAAACGTGCTCGTGGCGCTCTGCGGCCTCGGTTATGGCCTTGTGCGCGTCGAAACTCATGTAACTCCGGAAATGGCGGCGTGGACGCGCTCGAGCCCTTCACCTATATCGGTGCCGGGTGCGACGCTGGTTTCCATCGTTCGCCGCAGATCGAGCGAAAAGCTTGCCATGCGATAATCGCCGAAGGTTCCGGCCACGATCGCGCCATCCGGATCGACGGCATACGCGCGGTCGGCCTGCCGGTCGAAGACGATCACGTAGATGCGTAATTCCAGCGCTCGCGCTCGCGCGACGCTCTGCATCCATGCCGTTGCGCGAACCACATCCCAGGCCGCGACGCGGTACCCGAGCCGTCGATACCCGGCGAGGTAGCCGGGGTCGAGCGGTTCGAGATCGGAGCAGCGCACCGTCGGCATCTCGGCCGAGCCTAGGGTGGGTTCGTAACCCTGCGGCGTTAGGACGCAGCGCGCGTCGAGGGTGGCTAGGCGTAGCGCCGTTCGCTCGTCCGGAGCATCCATAGAGATGGCGATCCGAATGTTCCGCGCGGGGTCGGGTGTGCTCACCTCACGCTCGCGCGGGCGGCCCGCGCCGCGATGGGGCAGCGATCCGCCGATATCCAGCGCGTGCGTGATAGATGTTTGGTTACGTTCGTCCGCGATCGCGAGGACCTCGCCCCGCGCGCTGACGATTTGGCTCTTTCCGCAATACGCAACCATGCCGAGTTCCACGCCGCACTTGTTGGCCGCGACGAACGGCACGCCGTTTTCATACGCGCGCACGCGCACCAGCAGGTCGGCTTGACCGTTCTCCAAATGCTCGGGGTCGCGCCCGCTCGTGACCCACGCCGTCGGCATGACCAGGATCTCCGCTCCGCGATCGACCAGCGTGCTTGCAATTTCCGGCATGCGTCCGTCCGCGCACACTAATATGCCGAGCCGGCCGAGCGAGGTGGCCACCGGTTCGAGGGTGTCGCCAGCTTCGAACCATTTACGGTCGAAGTGCCATAAAAAGAGTTTATCGGCATGCCCGGCAATCGTCCCATCGGCTTCGATCGCGAGCGCACGGTTGCGCAGTTGCTCGTTCACTCGCTGCGCGACCCCGGCCACAATCACCGTGCCGTGGCGCTTGGCGGCGTCGCGCAATTGTGCGATCGCTCGCTCGATTGCCGCATCGTCGATGCGGTCGTTTCCCAACACGTAACCGGGGAGGGTCGCCTCGGGAAGCACGAGCAGGTCGGAGCCCGCCGCGGCGTGCTCGATCGCCGCGAGATGGAGCGGCCACGCTCGTGCGAAGGCTTCGCGGGGTGTGGCCGACAGCTGGAGAGCGGCCGTCCGGATGGAACGCGTCATCGCCTCGCGTTTCGCGTTTACCTTGCGCTCGCCTTGCCGGGGCAACGCCGCACGCGGGACAAACGTTTGTATGGCGAATGAACTCGCGAACCCGGGCGGGCGCGCGAGCCCCCCCAAGCTTGGAAAATGAGGGAGACTTACCGTACGTGAAACGCACGATATTAACGCTCTGCGCTGCAGTACTCGCCGGCGGGGCAGTGACGGCGCACGCCGGTGCCGCGAGCGCACCGTCAAAGCCCGTAGTAAAAGACTCCTGTAGCAAGTCGCCGAGTAAGTGGCAGCACATGCAGTGCGAGGAGTACACGCACTCCGCGCCAGGCGACCAATACTTCGGCCGAATGAAACTGAGCTATCTCGGTATCAACAATACGTTCCACGACGCCGCGATTGAGGCCGGGGCGTATACCACCGACTCCGGCATCGTGAACAAGATCAAGTTTGCGGACGACGCGTTGAACCAATGGGCTTCGCGTTTTCCCAACGATCCGCAGCTGCCGCGCAGTTACTTCATGGCGGTCCAGGTGTACGAAAAAATCTACACGCAACCGGCGCAGGAGAAAGCCTGGAAGTACATGCAGATTTTGGTGAAGCGTTACCCGACGTCGTATTTCGGCAAACTTGAAAAAGCCGATCTAGCGCGTGGCTTCACCGAACATTGGTTTGCGATGGCCCAAGTCTGCCCGACCCCATTGCCTTCGGGCGCACCGATGCCGGCCGCATCGCCGGTTGCGACGCCGACGCCGCTCCCCCAACCCGGTGAGCCAAAGGTGCAAATCATCACCCCGTCGTGCATCCCGCCGACGACACCGTCGCCTTTGCCGTCCGAGGAGCCGAGCGCGGCACCCCTCGCAGCCCCAAGCGCGGCACCAACCGCACGGCCGTAGTAACGACGTCGCGCAAAAAAAGAAGAAGGCCCCCGGCGTTTGCCGGGGGCCTTCTTCTTTTTGACCTGCGGTCGAGAAGTCGGTTAGAACTTCAGACCGAGACCGACGAAGGCACCGTTGGCCGATTCGTTCGCCGGAGCATTCAGCTTGTTCTTGGCGCTATCGCCGAGGAAGCCAGCGTCGAAGAACAGCGGGCTGTTCTTGAGCGAGAAGGCTACACCAAGCTCATACTTCATGTAGTTGTACGACAACGTGTAGTTCTGAGTGGGGTTCGAGAAGTTCCCCTTCAGGTTCGGGTAGTACCACAGGTTGCCGAAGATCGAGAACGGCTGATCGAGATCAGGCAGTTTCTCGGCGCCGAAACCGAACGCCGTGAGGCGCGGGTAGCCGGCGTTGTTTGCACGGAACATGTAGCCGACGCCGACGTAGACGCGCGGGTTGAGGACCTTGAGGCCCAAGCGCACGTCGAAGTCGTAGTTCCGCACCGTGAAGGCCGGAACGAACGTCTGGAACTGTCCGCCGATGGCGGTGACGCAACCCGGGTCGCCCCCAGTTGCATGACCATTGAGACCATCGCAGATCTGGCCGGCATTAGCAGCGGTCGTTGGGGCCGTCTGTCCGTGCTGGTAGTTGATCTGACGATAATTGCCTTCGAGCATCCACGGCAGGCTAAGAGCCGTGAACTCGGCGGCGCCATCGAGTTGATACGAGAAGCCGTCCTTGTTGTTGTTGTTCTGCCCGGCAGAGAACTCGTTGTACACCTTCGGCGAGATAATGTAATCGCCGGAGATGAACTTCTCTTGATACGGGGTCGCTACCGGCGCCGGGGTCGGCGTCGGAGGAGCCGTCGGCGCGGCCGTCGGTTCCGGCGTGGCCGGAGCTGGCGGCGGGGTCGGCGGAACGTAGCGGACCACGACGAGTTGCTTGTCGGGGACCCACTGGACGTACGCTCCCATGCCTTCCGAAATAACGCGGATCGGCACGAGGACGCTGCCCTTGTAGAGCATCGGCGGGACGTCCAGAGGACGCGATTCGCCGTTGATCATGACTTCTGGTTTACCGACGGTCACTTTGACCTCGGCTCCCGGCTTGCTGACCGTAACGGTCTTGCTGCCGGCATCATACGATACCGATGCGCCCATTTGCTCGAACATCGAGCGAAGTGGGATCAGCACGGTGCCGCCCTTCACGAGCGCAGCGAGAACGCGACCCTGCTTGAGGGTATCGGGCTTGCTGTACACGTGATGGTCGTTATAAAGAATCGGGATTTGGCCCGACGGCGGAGAACCGAAATTCGCCGGCGGAGCCTCGGCGGCCATGCCCGAAGCCTGCGCGATCGCGTTGGTTCCAATGTTGCCATGCGATGCGGAGGTCGGGGCGGCGACCGCATTGAGTCCCAGGCCAGCTGTCATCAGCAAGGCGAGGACTCCGGTGCTCAGTCGCTTCAATGTTTCCTCCTAGTAAGAATGAGACCTCAAGTTTGCTTTAGGTCGGGCGCTTTCGCATCCGAGTTCCCGCGGCGGACCGGCCCACCGGCGCGGCGCAGGGGTACCCCAATAACAATCCTTCCGAACCTTCTTCGGGAACGTACGATTGCCCCCCCTGCAGTATCAGCCGCGAATTCTTAATAAATTCTTGAAACGGGCCGATGGATGGGGGTTATGAGAGCTTTTCTTCGAGACGGCTCAGAAATTTCGAGCGCTCGATGACGTAACGTTCGTGCGTCCCCTCTGCCACCGGCTCCTGCTCGTCGAAGACTTGGACGGCAAAACTGACGCGCGGACCGTCGATCATGACGATTTCTACCTCGATGCGGACGATGAAGCCGACCGGCACCGGCTTGTGGTGTTCCAGATCGACGTGCGTCCCGAGCGTGACTTCGCCCGGCTCGAGCGCAGGCTCGATGCAGTGGATGGCCGCATTCTCCACCAATTGCACGAGCATCGAAGTGGAGAGCGCTTCGACGCCCACGTTTCCCGCCTTGGCGGCGGTCATCCACTCTTCTACCCGGCTTTGAAGGCTATACGAGCGGCCGATGTCGAGTTTCGCGCTCATTGTTGATGGACAATACGCCCTCATCGCAGTTGCTCCCGCTATCCACGCCTGCAGCCGATCAGCCCGTTCTCAGGTTTCGACGGTAGGTGTTGAATCAATTGAGCGCCTCGCCCGTATATGTGATCGATCGCGTCGCATCGAATAATAGGAGAATCATGCAGTACCAACGTTTGACGGTTGCCGCTCTGGCCGTAGCCGTCGCTCTCGCCGGGTGTGGCCACGGAAGTGCCAACCACGGCCCGGCCCCGCTCAATGTCGATGTAGCTTCGGCTCAGCGGCGCGACATCGCCACGTACATCACCCTCGACGGACAAGTGGCCCCCCTCGAACAATCCACCCTCTCCTTTCAGCAGAGCGGCCCCGTCTCGCGCGTGTACGTCAACGTCGGCGACCGGGTTTCGGCGGGCCAGCTGTTGGCAACCATCGACGCTTCGACGTTGCGCGCGCAATTAGCGCAAGCGGAAGCCGCCGCAAATCAGCAAGCCGCCAGCGCTCAAGGCGCCCAGATCGGCCTGCCGGTGGCGCAGCAGCAGAATACGTCGACGCTCTCGACCGCCAAGGCCGCCCTCTCCAACGCGCAACTGGTGTACAACCAAAACTTGCAGCTCTTCAAACAGGGCTACGTTTCGCAGGCCGCGCTCGAAGCGGCGCGCTCCAATTACGTGCAAGCGCAGAGCGCCTATCAGAACGCCCAGATCGGCATGCGGAACGACCAGGTGAGCGCGCAGAGCGTGAAAGCCTCGCTTGCCGGGGCCGAAGCGGCGCGGGCGCAGGCCGGAATCCTGCGCACCGAAATCGCCCAAACCTCGCTGTACGCACCGTTTAGCGGAGTGATTACGGCCCGCTCGATGGATCCCGGTGCGATGGCGAGCCCTTCGCAACCGGTTCTCGCGATCTCGCGCATCGATACGGTGTGGATCAATATCAACGTGCCGGATGAGGATCTCAATTACGTGCATCCCGGTACGACCGTGACGTTCCGGTCGAGTTCCTTACCCGGTGCTTCGTTCAATGGACGTATCAGCACCGTTAATGCGGTCCCGACGCAGGGCACGCTGTCGTATCTCGCGCGGATACAAATGCCGAACGCCGGCAATCGGCTGCGCGGCGGCATGCTGATAACCGCGACCTTACCGAAACAACGCGCCAACAATGCCATCGTCGTTCCGCGCGAGGCGATCGCGCAGACCCAGAACGGCAGCGCCGTATACGTCGTCGGCCCCGACAATAAGGCAAAAGAGGTGCCGGTAAAGATCGGCGTTCAGACCGACACGCTCTCTGAAGTGATCGCGCCCGAAGTGCAACCGGGAACCAAGGTGATCACCACCCGGCCCGACGCGCTCAAAGACGGCAGTCTGGTGGCGGTCAACGGAGCGACCCCGGCGCCGAACGCTTCCGGTTCGCCGGCAGCCGCAGGTGGTATGAAGCACTCATGAAGCACTTGCGTTCCTGGTTCTCTTCCATCGCTGCGCTGGCGCTCGTGTTGGCTTGGGTTCTCGCACCGTGGCGCGCAGGCGCGCAATCGCTCGCACCGGTCGAGGCTCCCACGCCGGTGCCGACGCCCGTTGTGGCGACCACGCCGTTGCCCTACCCCGCGTACGGAACCCCGGCGCCGGACATCTCACGCCAGCAACCCACGGCGAACGTTCCCGCGAGCGTTTCGCTCGCGCAGGCGGTGGCCATAGCGGTGATGGGCTCTCCGACGTTCGCTTCCGAGCGCGCGCAGTATCGCGCGATCGCCGCAAAATACAGTTCGGAGAAGCAAGCGATACTCCCGAATATCAGCGGTAGCGCTAGCGTCACGCGCTCATACGGCGGTTCGCGGACAACCCAGAGCGGCAGCGGCAGTACGACCTCGATCGGAGGTAACGTCACGACCATCAACGGGCAGTTGCAGCTTCAACAACTGATCTTCGACGGCGGTCGCGTGATTGCGGCAATTCGCACCGCAAAAGAGAGCGACATCGCCGGGCGCGATACGCTGGTGCGCCAATTACAGACGCTCGACTATACGGTCGCGCAGGCATACTTCGGCGTGCTGCAAGCCAATGCTACCGTCGACGCGGACGCATCGCTCGTACGACAGTTCGAAACGCAAGAGGGCGCCGTGCGTCAGCAAATCCGGCTCGGCGCCGCCGCCCGGTCGGATTTGGCGGCCGCGCAATTTCAAACGGCACAGGCCCGCGGTGCGCTCATTACGGCGCAGGGCGCGGCCATCGGCGCGCAAGCCACGTTCGCTACCGATCTCGGGCTGAACGCGGACGCCCTGGTCGACCCGCAACCGCTCGCCGGCGCCGGCGGCGGCCCGAAGGTGCTCACGTACGCGCAAGCGCTCAATGAGGCGCTGGCGCTGCGACCGGACTTCCTCTCGGCCGAACATACGGTCGAATCGGCGCAGCAGAACGTACGCTACGCGAAGCTCGGACGGTTTCCGTCGATTACCGCCAACGCGAGCACCGGCTACTCCGAATTGCTGCCCACGGCAACGCCGAAGCTGATCGCGGGGCAGAGCCTGGGCGCCACGCTCACGATTCCGATCTTCGATCAAGGGCTGACCAATTACAACGTCGCCATAGCGCAATCGCAACTCGACCAGGCGACGGCGGGATTGCTGGGGTCGCGCCTGACCGTTGAATCCGACGTGCGCGGCGCGCTGGCGAACCTCATTTCGGCTCGCGCATCGTTGCTCCAGGCGCAAGCCGAATTGCAGAGCGCCCAGGTCAACCAACAGGCGACGCAAGCCAAGTACAAAGTCGGCGCCGCGACGATTACCGACATCGTCACCGCCGAAGCAAATCTTGCGACGGCCCAGCGCGACGACATTACCGGCATCTATAACGAGCGTTTGGCGGAGCAGCGCTATACGTACGCGATGGGTACGGGCGACCTGACGCTCCCATAAAGACCATCCCTCTTCCTCCGGAACCGGGGGTTGGGACGCTGCGCGTGAAATGAAGCGCGATATGCCTCTCGACCACCCAACCGTCCCAACCTCGGTCTCGGACCCGATCAATGCCGCTATTTTGGCCGTCTCTGAAGACCGGCTCGCCGGTTTTCAAGAGGATCCCTTCGGGGAGATTGCCTCGCAGAGCGGGGTGCCGGTTGAAACGGTGCTCGAACGCGTCGTCGCGATGCTGCAAGCCGGCACGATCCGCCGCGTACGCCAAACGCTCATGTCGACGAACCTGGCCCGCGGCGCGCTGGTCGCGTGGCAGGTGCCGGCCGATCGGCTCGACGCGGCCTTCGAGTACATGTTCAACGACGACCCGTTTTCGGGACACGTCGTCATTCGATCGACCGATAGCGCGACGCCGGGGAGTAATTATCGTCTCTGGACGACGCTGAAAGTACCGCAAGGGTACTCCATTCGCAAACATGCGGAGTTTCTCGCGCGCGAAGTCGGGGCCGAAGCCTTTAGGTTGATGCCGGCCAAGTTTGTTTTTGCGCTGGGTGTCGGGCACGTGCGCCGTCGCGGGCTCGAGCCGGGCGCCCGGGCCGAGACGATGGCCGAGCCGATGAACACCGCGATCGTAGAGCTCTCGGAATTGGAATGGCGGGTGCTTACCGCGCTCAAACGCGAGTTCGCGCCGGACGAAATCGTGCGCGACGTGTGGCGCGGGCGCGCCGCCGAAGCGAACGTGGCGTTCGACGAATTTATGCGGGTCGGCCGTGATTTGAACGCGCGTCGCGTCGTCGGGCGCTTTTCGACGTTCCTCGAACACGTCAAGCCCGATGCGAACAACGAGCGCGTGACGCGATACAACGCGCTGTTCCACTGGGCCGTGCCGGCCGGTCGCGAGATGGAGGCGGGCCGCGAGGTCGGCCGGCATTACGTGATCACGCACGCCTACTGGCGCGAGGGCGGACCGGAGTTTCGCCACGTCAACGTGATGGCCGTGGCTCACGGGATGGAGAAGGAACGCGTGTTGGCCAACAAGGCCGCCATCGACGAACACCTTCGCGAAGCCGGAATCGACTTCACGTACACCAACGTTTTCTGGGGCGGCCGCAGCGAGATCAAGCCGTCCGAAATCGCGCCGAGTGCCTACCGGGCGTTCTGCGAACGGCATGGGATCGATCCAAACACGATGCTCGCCGAACCAGGCGAAGAAGGAGGCGCGGTATGAGAGCGTTCTATCGAAGCGCGTTCGCGAGTGCGATCGCGGTAGCCGCGCTGTGCGCGTGCGCGAAGGTTTCCACCGGCGGCGGGGCCTCCAGCGCAAATACGTGGACGCAGCCGGGCGTGCTGCGGTTTGCCGAGAATCAGGATCCCAAGACGCTGGTCTCCGAACTCGGCTCTTCCTCGGTCACCGGCGATCTCTCCATGTTCATCTTCTCGTACGCGGTGCGCTACAACGATAAGGGGCAGCCCGTCCCGGACGCGTTGAGCGAAGTCCCGACGGTCGCTAACGGCGACGTTAGTAAAGACGGCCTAACGCTCAAGTATAAATTGCGCCACAATATCAAGTGGCAAGACGGCGTGCCGCTCACGTGCAAGGATCTGGTGTTCACGTGGCAAGTCATCATGAATCCCCACAACAACGTCAACACGACCGACGGCTTCAAGGATATCAAGAGCATCGACTGCGTCAATCCGTACGAAGCGGTTATCCATATGAAGAAGCTCTATGCGCCGTTCTTGGAGCAGCTTTGGGGCGTCAACGGCAACGCGCCGATTCTTCCCGAGCATATTCTCGCCAAGGTCAACGACGCCAAAGGCTCGTTCAATACGTCGTCGTTCAACTCGATGCCGATCGGCAGCGGACCGTTCAAGGTGGTGGAGTGGGAGCGCGGCTCCAAGATTCGGCTCGAAGCGAA